>DATCFX010000283.1:0-2970 GCA_036509275.1 Pirellulales bacterium
GGGGACGCGGTCGTAGGACCGCAACCGCCCCCCGCTATACTGCCAGGATGCACGAGCAACCGACAAAAAGCAGGAACTTCGGAGCCATCGACTGGTGCGGGATCCTAGTCGGATTGGCCGCCGGCGCGTCGATTGCGGTCCCACTGCTCGGATGGGCCGAGCAGTACGGGCGGGTCGCGATGATTATCGCCGCCGTGCCAGCCTTTACCGTTATGCTGGTAACGACCACCGCCTCCGGCTTTCTCTGGCTCCGCCGTTCGTTCCACTGCAACCGATTTCAAACCCAAGTGGCCAATCCTCTTTGGGAGTTGGTCTTCCGTGGCATTTCCAATCCAGGACTAGCTCAAAATCTGCGGGTAGCCGCGCCGCGTATTTCAGTTCATGCACCGTGACGGGGCGTGGATCGGCGATTTGATTTGGCGGATTCAGTGCCGGCCTATGCACACTTTCACCCGCCGACAGTTCCAGCAGGCCGCCGCGAACCCGAAATCGGCCCGTCGACGACCAACCCGCCAAATCGCTCCCGTCAGAGATCCGCAATCTAACGGCCTTCATTCCGCTGGATTATAGCCCCTTTAGGGTTGACGCTGGTCGCTGGCGGGTTGGCGTTCTGACGCGGTCTCGGCCGGCAGGTCGAGGGCGCGGCGGATGAGCGTGGCGATCCAGACAAGCTCCGGCTCTTCGCGGCCGCTAAAGAGCCTGATCACCGGCCCATGCCGCGGCACGATCTGCAACTGCAAGAGCTGTTTGTTATCACACCGAGCGTCGAACTCGGCGGCACGGATCGCGGCTAATTGATTCCGTTCCCACTCGCGCTGCCAATTATCCCAGACGCTCCGATGCACGATGAGCAGCCGATTGCCGGCGACAGCGATTTGCGCACGCCGGCTTCCCAGGTGGTAGCCGAGGGTCGCTGCGGCGATGGCGAACACCATGTTGACGCCGATGAGCAGCCACGTCACGACTAAAGCTTCAGCCGATGCTGGCATCATTCCATTGTACTGCAAGCAAGCGGTGACAATTACAGCTACGATCATGATGAAAACGAACCAAATACCGAATGGAAAGACTCCCACGCTTCCTTTCCAAACACCAGCCCCGGGCACCGATAGCGTAAAACCGTCATCGAGTGGCTGGAGAACGGCGATGCAGCCGGGCGGCGGATCGACGACATCCGCAGACCGTATTGGCGAAGGCAGCGGCATTCCAAGCTCGAAACAGACACGTTTGGCCAGCCATTCCAGTTCGGCCCGATCGCGGTCACCGAGAAGTCCCGTTCGATGACCGTCAGATGTCATGATCCGGAGTTCGTACCTCGAGGGCGAGGAATTCGGGACGACGTCGCTTCGCACGCTCGCCAATTCATTGCGCTGCCAACTATGGCGACGAATGCGCAGCGGACCGCCGAATGCTTCGCTCGATAATCGATTATCCTGCACTGAAAGCGTCAGGCGGCGACGTCCCATATGAATCGATGCCACGAGAAATGCCGCTCCGACAATCCAAAATACGGATAGGAAGGCGAGCGTTCCGGCAGCTTCTCGCATGGGCTTTTCGAGCACGCCGCCTTTAACCACGAACGCCGCCGCAGTGAGAAACGCTACAAGCAGAAGCCACACACACGAAAACGGAAACAGCCCGCGACTCCCGCGCCAAAGTCCCAGCGGCGGGACCTCGTACTGCGTACCGGCCGCGGTGTGGCGGACAACGACGCGGCAGCCCGTCGGAGGCAGCAACTCCGTTTGACGGATTGCGTCATCCATTGCTCCCTCTCACGCGTGCAAGGGCTCGCAACGTCCGTTGCGCCGTCTCCGCCATTCATCATTCATCATTCATCATTCCGCGTTTCCCCGCAAAATACAGCAGCAGCCCCAGCGCGACGGGCAGCACGGCCAGCAACAGGAAGGCGCCGAGCAATTGCACGGCGGCCAGGTAGCGGAGGCTGGAGTAGAGCATCCAGCCGCTGACGGCACAAAAGGCCAGCGGCAGCAGGGGAAACAGCGGCACGCGAAAGGGCCGCGGGACTTCGGCCGCGCGAAGGCGAAGCACCAGCAGCGAGCTGCCGGTGAGGACAAAGAAGGCCCAAAACAGCGGCGCCGAACAGGTCACGAGCGTGGCAAAGCCGCCGTGTCCGGCCCACGCTGCCGGCGGAAGATGGGCGGCGGCAAGCGCGTGATTGACCAGCCGCTGGCCCGGAGCGGTGCTGACCAGCACGATCATCGTGCTGCTCACCAGGCCCTGGATCGCCAGCGACCAGGCCGGCGTCTGCAATCGCGGATGCCAGCGCCCCAGCCTGGCAAACAGCGGATGCTCGGAGCCCAGCCGGGCGTAGACGCGCGAGCCGGTGAAGATCAGCCCGTTGCAGGCACCCAGGGCCGAGAGCATCACCAGCAGGCACATCACCTTGGCCCCCGCCGGCCCCCAGGCCAGGGCCAGCGTGTCGGCCGCGATGGCGTGCGAGCCCCGCGCGGCGGCGAAGCCCAGCCCGCCGATATAGGCGGCATTGACCAGCAAGTAAGCGGCCGTGATGCAGCCGACGCCCAGGGCCAAGGCCCGGGGAATGTTCTTGTGTGGATCGCGCATCTCGGCGGCGACGAAGGCCGCGTCGTTCCAGCCACCGTAAGTGTAGAGCACGAGGATCATCGCCAACCCCAGGTTCGAAGTCGCGGCCGGCGCGGGTTCGGACCAGGCGCTGGCACTGCCCCAGCCAAAGCCGGCGCAGACGATGGCCGTCATGCCGACGATCTTGGCGGCCGTCAGCACGTTTTGCACGTTCTTGCCGGCAACCGTGCTCAGGATATTGAGCAGCGACAGGCCGACGACAGCGGCCGCCGCCAACTCGGGCGGCTGCACGCGGGCAGCGCCGGCAGACGCATCGCTGAAGAGCCGCACGGCGTAATCGGCAAAGACGAAGGCCATCGCGCCGATGCTGGCGGTGATGACCACGCAGAGTTGTGTCCAGCCGAACAG
>DATCFX010000284.1:0-3429 GCA_036509275.1 Pirellulales bacterium
CACCGCCGCACGCGCTCGAACCTTCCCGCCACACGCCTCACGACATATTGGAAGCTCCTCATGCCTGGTTGCCACCCTCCGCGTTCGCGATTCGCAGTGCGTCATCCAATCCTCTGGCTGGGTCTGTTGGCCGCGGCCAGCTTCGCGTCCGTGCAATCGGCTGTCGCCGCCGATCCGCCGGCAACCATCGCCGCGGCCAAGGACTGGGTCACGAGCGTGGCCTTCTCGCCCGACGGCAAGACCCTGGCCGCCGTCGGCGGCTCGAGTCTGCTCTATCGGCCGGGCACGATCCACTTGTGGTCGGTCGAAAATGGCAAACTGCTAGCCTCGCTGGCCGGCCACGAAACGAGCGTCTGGGCCGTGGCCTATTCGCCCGACGGCAAGACGCTGGCCACGGCCGGCTACGATGGCGTCGTCAAACTCTGGGACGTAGCCGGCCGCAAGCAACGGCTGTCGCTGGAGGCGCATCCGAACTGGGTCAAGTCGCTGGCCTTCTCGCCCGACGGCAAGACGCTGGCCACGGCCGGCGAGGACGCGACCATCAAACTATGGGACGCCGCAAAACTCACGCCCGGGGCCAAGCCGGTTGCCAGGCAGACGCTCAAAGAGCACACCGGCGCGGTGAACGACATCGCCTGGTCGCCCGACGGCAAGCGGCTCGCCAGCGCCAGCGGCGACAAGCTGGTGATCGTGTGGGATCCCGTCAAGGCCGCGGTACACGCCAAGTTCACCGGCCATACCGATGCGGTCTTTTCCCTGGCGTACACGGCCGGCGGCAAGCTGCTGGCCAGCGCCGGAGCCGACCGCGAGGTGCTGCTGTGGGACGCAAACTCCGGCAACACCGACAAGCCGCAGGCCAAGCTCGCGGGGCATAAGAATTGGATCATGTCCGTCGCTTCGTCGCCCGACGGCAAGACACTGGCCACGGCCAGCCACGATCGCACCGCGCGGCTGTGGAGCGTCGAGGCCAAAAAGGAGCTAGCCGTATTGGACTCGTACACGGCCACGCTCTGGGCCGCCGCCTTTGCACCCAGTGGCCAGATCCTGGCCACCGGCAGTCACGACGCGCTGCGGCTGTGGAATGTTTCGGATCGCCGGCCGCTATTCGCTCCGCCGGCCGCCGCTCCGGCAGTGGCCGCCGTCAAACCGCCGGCCAAACCGAAGCCGAAGGCCAAAACGCCCGAAGCGAAGCCCGCGGCCGCAGCCAAGGCGCCCGTGGCGGCCAAACCGGCCACCAGCGCCAAGCCCGAGGCGAAGCCCAAGCCGCCAGCGCCGGCCAAGGCCGATGCCAAGCCAAAAGCCGACGCGAAGGCCCCGACCGATCCCAAAGCCAAGCCGGCGGACAAGAGTGACGGCAAGTAATCTCCGACGTGCGGACGGCCCGCTGTGCGCCGTCCTGTTCGATGCGGTGGGAACGCTGCTGCGGCCGGTTCCCTGCGTGGCCGACGTGTATGCGGCCGCCGGGCGGCGGCATGGCATCGATTTGAGCACGGCCGAAGTCGGCCGGCGGTTTGCGCTGGCCTTTGCCCGGCAGGAGCAGATCGATCGGCGCTGGCTCGCAGGCCGCACTAGCGAGCCGCGCGAGCTCCAGCGCTGGCGACGGATCGTGCGCCGCGTGTTCGGCCAGGTCGCGGCGCTGGAGGCGATCTTCGCCGAGCTCTGGGAGCATTTTGGCCAGCCGGGGTCGTGGCAGCTCGATCCGGCCGTGGGCGAGGTCTGGCGGCAGCTCGCCGCCGCCGGATACGTGCTGGGCATCGCCTCGAACTTCGACGGCCGGCTGCTGGATATCTGCCGGGCAATGCCGGAACTGGCCGGTTGCCCACACGTTTTTGTCTCGTCGCAAATCGGCTGTAAGAAGCCCAGCCGCGGCTTTTTCCGGACGATCGAACAGCGACTGGGCCTGGCCGGCGGCCAGATCATGCTCGTCGGCGACGACCTCGACAACGACTACCTGGCGGCCCGCACCGCCGGCTGGCAGGCCGTGCTGCTCGATCCGGCCGGCGAGCAACCGGAACTGGCTGCGATCGCCGGGCTCGGTCGGTTGCCGGCTCGGCTAGTTAGCCGGCACATTCATGTGCCGTAACCGGCGTCCGCAGCGCTCCGGCCCTGGTGGAATTTTCTCTGCTCTACCACCTCCGGGTAGGCAAGCCGAAATGGGTTCGTATAATGCGGACCTCTTTAGCCGGCCGCGTGCATGCCAGAGGCGCAAACGGCCCGGTGAGCCGGCTGAAGATTCGATCCCGGGCAGCATCGCGGCGGATCTTATACCTGCATCAGCACTCCTGTGGCGGACGAGGTCATCATGAAGCGATTTGGCTGGCTAAGTTGGGCAGTACTGGGCGGCTTATTGTGCTTCTTGTTTGCCGGTTGGCTGCACGCGCAGGAGCCCGGCGCGGGCGGCGCTCAGGCGCCGATCGGCAACGTGGTGGCCGAAGGCCATATTGCCGTCAAGCTGTGGGAGCCGCTCACCAGCGACCGCTACGGCACCTGGGAAAAAATCGCGCTGATCGCCAACGTGGTCGTGGCGCTGGCCGGTTTGGCGTATGCGCTGATGCTCGTGGGCCAGGTGAAGAAGGCGCCGCAGGGCACGCCCAAGATGCAGGCCATTGCCCAGGCCGTGCGCGAAGGGGCCAATGCCTATCTGGCCCGGCAGTTTCGCGTGGTGGGCATCCTGATTGTGGTGATTACGGTCCTGCTGTACTTCGGGGCCCTGGCCTCGAGCGCCGCCAACGAAATCGCCTGGGGCCGGGCCATCGCGTTCCTAGTGGGCAGTATTTTTTCGGCCACGGTCGGCTTTGTCGGGATGCGGCTGGCCACGATTGGCAACCTGCGCGTGGCGGCCGCCGCGCAGCACAGCTTCGGCACCGCCCTGCAACTCGGCTATCGCACCGGCACCATCACCGGCATGCTCACCGACGGCCTGGGTCTGCTGGGCGGCTCGATCATCTTTTTGATTTACGGCGAACACGCCTACGAGGCGCTGCTGGGGTTTGGTTTCGGCGGGACGCTGCTGGCGCTGTTCATGCGCGTCGGCGGCGGCATCTTTACCAAGGCGGCCGACGTGGGCGCCGACCTGGTGGGCAAGCTCGAAAAGGGCATTCCCGAAGATGATCCCCGCAACGCTGCCACCATCGCCGACAACGTCGGCGACAACGTCGGCGACTGCGCCGGCATGGCTGCCGATATCTTCGAAAGCTACGAAGTCACGATCGTGGCCGCCATGATCCTGGGCATCGCCAGCTTCGGCCACAAGGGCGTGATCTTTCCGCTGCTGGTGCGGGCCATCGGCGTGATCGCCAGCATCATCAGCACCTACAGCGTGCGGGCCGGCGACAAGGGCACGGCCGGCGAAGCCATGAAGAGCGTCAACCGTGGGTTCGTCATCGGCTCGCTCATCAGCGTCGCGGGCTTCATCGTGCTGGGACTGTT
>DATCFX010000285.1:0-5426 GCA_036509275.1 Pirellulales bacterium
CCGCCGTGAGGATCCACACCGGCCGGTCGAGTAGTTGAAACACCTGGTCGATCGCCTGCGGGTCGAAGCTTGTCATGTCACTGCGATCCTGACGGTCGCGGCCGGTAAGGATCGCGGCGCGCGATCGAGTTTTCGTTGAGCGGCGCCTAGGGCGGCGCTATACTGTGCGCGGCCCCGTACTTTCCGCTGATCCAAGCTGAATCCATCCCTGGAGCATACACCATGTTGAAGCGACGCGATTTTCTCCGCTATGCCGCGCTGGCGACCAGCGCCGGTCTCTGCCGTCAAAGGGCCTGGGCGGCCGACTCTGACCCGCTGTACAAAATTTCGCTGGCCGAGTGGTCGCTGCACCGGGCGATGGCTGCCAAGGAGGTCGATCACCTCGACTTTGCCGCCAAGGCCAAGGAATACGGCATTCATGCCGTCGAGTATGTCAACCGCTTCTGGGCCGACAAGGCCCGCGATCAAAAGTACCTGGCCGAAATGAAGCAGCGGGCGGCCGACGCCGGCGTCAAGAGCCTGCTGATCATGATCGACAATGAGGGGGCGCTGGGCGATCCGGACGAAAGCCGCCGGGCCGAGGCCGTCGAGAAGCATCACAAGTGGGTCGATGCGGCCAAGTTTTTGGGCTGCCACTCGATCCGCGTCAACGCCAAGAGCAAGGGCAGCGAGAGCGAACAGCGCAAGCTGGCGGCCGACGGCTTGCGGCGGTTGTCGGAGTTTGCGGCCGGGCAGCAGATCAACGTGCTGGTTGAGAACCACGGCGGGCTCTCGAGCAACGGCGCGTGGCTGGCCTCGGTGATTCAAGACGTAGGCCTGCCCAATTGCGGCACGCTGCCCGACTTCGGCAACTTTCGGCTCAACAAGATCGAGATGTACGACCGCTACCAGGGCGTCCGCGAGATGATGCCCTATGCCAAGGCCGTGAGCGCCAAGAGCCACGACTTCAATGAGCACGGCGACGAAACGCAGACCGATTATCGCAAGATGATGAAGATCGTCGTGGCCGCCGGCTATCACGGCTACGTCGGCATCGAGTACGAAGGCACGCGGCTTAGCGAACCGGACGGAATCAAGGCCACCAAAAAGCTGCTGGAGCGCGTCCGCGATGAGTTGAGCGGCTGAAAACGAGGCGACAAAAAAACCGGCCGCTGGAATTCCAGCGGCCGGCTTTTTTATTTGCCACGAGCCGCCACCATTAGGTCGATCCTAAGGCAGCGGCTGCTACACATTATTACACCACTTGCGTCTGCCCCGGAACAGCCAGCGCGGGTACCGGGGGCGAAACGTCCCAGCCGAACTCGGTGGGCACCAGGTTCAACTCCGAGTGCAGCGCCTTGTCCCAGGCAATCTCCTTGCCCGAGTAGCTCGCCATGCGGCCCAGGATGGCCGTCATGCTCGATAGCGCCCCGCGCTCGGCCTCGTTTTCCGGGCTGCCGTTGCGGATGCTCTTCAGCAGATCGGCGTGCTCGACGCGGTAGGGATTGGCCATCGAGTCGCGATTGCGCCCGCGGCCGCGTCCGTTGTTACCGAGCTGGATCGTCTCGCCGCCGGCGATCACGATTTCGCCGCCGCCGCCATCCAGCTTGCACGTGCCCTTGGTGCCGTGGAAATGCTCGGATACCGAGTTCCAGCAGCCTGGGATCTGGCGGCACTGGCTAAACATCCGCGTGCCGTCGGCGAACACGTATTCGACGGCGTGGTGGTCGAATTTTTCGCCGTAGTCCGCGCCCTTCATCACCTGCGCGCCGCCCAGGGCACTGGCCATGACCGGGTAGGCACCTTTGAACCAGTTGCCCACGTCCAGGTTGTGGATGTGCTGCTCGCAGATATTGTCGCCGCACAGCCAGGTGAAGTAGTACCAGTTGCGCATCTGGTATTCCATCTCGGTCAGCTTGCGCCCGTACTTCTTCTCCAGATCGACGCGCGGGTGGACCCAAGGCGGCGTACCGTTCCAGTAGACGCGGCTGTAGAGCACGTCGCCGATCACGCCATCGTGCAGGCGCTGCATGGCGTCGATGTAATGGGCCTGGTGGCGGCGCTGCAAGCCGACGCCGACGCCCAGATTCTTTTCCTTCGCCACTTTGGCCGCTGCCAACACTTTGCGCACGCCGGCCGCGTCGGTGGCGACCGGCTTCTCCATGAACACGTGCTTGCCGGCCTCGATGGCTGCCTGAAAATGAATCGGCCGAAAGCCGGGCGGCGTGGCCAGGATCACCAGGTCAACGCCCGCCTCGAGCACCTGCTTGTAGGCATCGAAGCCGATAAACCGCCGCTCCTTGGGTACGTCGATGCTGGCGCTGAGCTGTTCATTTTTTTGCAGGTGTTTCAGCGAGCTGTCGAGGCGATCTTCGAAGGCATCG
Source organism: Pirellulales bacterium (assembly GCA_036509275.1). Taxonomy (GTDB): domain Bacteria; phylum Planctomycetota; class Planctomycetia; order Pirellulales; family PNKZ01; genus DATATB01. The sequence continues at coordinate 2,364 of DATCFX010000285.1, forward strand.
CCCATGGCGACCACTTTGAGCCGCTCGCCGGTTTCCAGGGCGTCGCGAACGGCGCCCGTGCCGCGGCCGCCGCAACCGATCAGGCCGATCTTGATGGTGTCGTCGCCAGCGGCATGCGCCGAGCGTCCCAGCGACAAGCTGCCGGCCAATCCGGCGCCGATGGCCGCCGCGGCCGAGGTGCCAAGAAAGTCGCGTCGCGAGGCCAGCGGCGAAACCGGCTTTTGGGCTTCACTCATGGTTCATTTCTCCAAAGGAAGTGAAAAGCGAAAACGGGGAGGGATTCGTGGGATCGAACGCAAGACAACTTCTCCTTTTTTCAGCCCCCTCACCCTGCCCTCTCCCGCAAGGGGAGAGGGGTTTGCGGAGAAGTCATCTTTCGTTCGATCCCTGGGGGAAATCAGTGCGGCGTGTCTTCCGCGCCATACAGTTGTTTCTGCGCAGCCGGCGGCTCGTGCAACGGGCGCACCACGCGAAAACCGGCGAACAAGGCATCCGTATAGTACCAGATGCTTTGAGGGATTTGAGGATCTTGTTGTTTCCAATCTTGGTCCGAACCGCGCCGCGCCGCGCTGCGCAGCCGCTCCGGATCGTCGTCCCACGACCCGCCGCGCACCACGCAGGGCTCGACCAGCTTGGGCACGGCAAACGGGTCCTTGGCCAGCTTGCCGGCCTGCTTCGCATAAAAGTCGGCGATGTACTGGTCCGCGCACCACTCGCTGACGTTGCCGTGCATGTCGTACAGGCCCCAGGGATTGGGCTTCTTCTTGCCCACCGGGTGGCTGGTCTCGTTGCTGTTGTCGTAATACCAGGCGTAATCGCCCAGCTTCGAGCCATCGTTGCCGAAGCTATACGCCGTCTGGGTGCCGGCCCGGCAGGCGTATTCCCATTCGGCCTCGGTCGGCAGGCGGTAGAAGCGGCCCGTCTTGGCGCTGAGCCACTGGCAATATTTCTTGGCGGCGTACTGTGTCATGCAGATAGCCGGGTAGCCTTCCTTGCCCATGCCGAAAGTCATGTCGGTGTATGGCTTGGTAGGGCGTGTCAGGGCGTCGGCCGTTTTGTCCAAGGCCGATGCCTGCTGCCCTGTGGCCGCACGCCGCGCGACGTCCAGATTGAACATGAACACTTCGTACTCGTCCCACGTCACTTCGTGCTTGCCCATCCAAAACGGGCTGACCTCGACTTCGTGCTGCGGGCTTTCGTCAGCCTGGTGGCCGGGCTCGCTTTTGGGGCTGCCCATCAGAAACTTGCCGCCACGGATGGGCAGCACGTCGAACGTGACGGTCGTACCGCCGATCACGTCGGTGTAGGGCTTCATCTCCCCCTGGCTGGCAGCCGAGGCGTTGGCCACGTCGGCCGCGCTGTCGGCCGCCTGCACTGCAGCCCCCCACTCGCAGGCCAATACAGCCAAAGCGGCCGCCAACAGGCCGGCCCGGTAGTGGCACTTGGACTCTCGCACAACTAGGTTAGACATGGGCGTCTCGCATACACAGGATTTCACGGGTGCCGGACAAATGCTTCTGGTCAACGGGCCTCTGGCGAACGAACGAACGGCTACGGGCAGGCGCCGCTTGCGGCCGGCTGCGGCCTGGCGGCTATGGAGGGCGGGACGAACCACCGGGCTGGGCAGCGCTGTCTTGCTTGGCAGCGCCGTGCTACTGACGGTTCTGCACGCCACGCTGGCCGCAGACCCGCTCGAGGCCCAAACGCTCCACCGGTTCAGCTATCGGCAGAACCAGATGGGCGCCCCGGTCGAGTTGATATTGTATTCAGCCGACGAGCGGTCCGCAAACACGGCGGCCGAGGCGGTTTGGACCCGGTTCCGGCAGTTGAACCGCGTGCTGAGCGATTACGATCCCGAAAGCGAACTCTCGCAACTCAGCGACACGGCCGGCAGCGGCCGTAAGGTGCCGGTGAGCCAGGATCTTTGGACCGTGCTTCAGGCGGCCCAAGAGCTGTCGGCCCGCAGCGGCGGGGCATTTGATATTACCGTCGGCCCGTACGTCAAACTCTGGCGTCGGGCCCGCCGTGAAAAGCAGTTTCCGCCGCGCGAGCGGCTGCAGACGGCCGCCCAATCGGTCGGCTACCAGTTCTTGCACCTCGACCCGGCCGGCCGCACGGCCCAACTCAGCCGGCCGGGCATGCGGCTGGACTTGGGGGGTATCGCCGCCGGCTACGCGTGCGACGAAGCCCTGCGGGTGCTGGCCAAGCTCGGCATCCGTCGAGCACTGATTGATGCCAGCGGCGACATTTTGACGGGTGACCCTCCGCCGGGCCAATCGGGCTGGAAGATCGGCATCGCGCCGTTGGAAAGTCGCACCGGTCCGCCCACACGCTACCTGCTGCTGGCCCACGCGGCGGTGACCACCTCCGGCGACGCCTGGCAATTCGTCGAACTGGATGGCCGGCGTTACTCGCACATTGTCGATCCGCGCACCGGGCTGGGGCTTACCACGCGTTCGAGCGTCACCGTCGTCGCCGGCGACTGCATCACGGCGGACAGCCTGGCCACGGCGGCCTGCGTCCTGGGGCCGGCCAAAGGCATCGCCCTGGTCGACCAGACAGCCGGCGCGGCCGCAGCCATCGCCACGCTCGAAAGCGGCAAGCTGCGGACCTTTTCGTCCAGCCGCATGCGATCCATTCCGACCGCTTCTCAGCCGGGTCCATAATTGGCATCATAAGATGATGAGCCGTGCAGCCGCGCCGTTGGCTAAGGATCGACCGAAAAATAACTTCCATTGTTCCCGCCCCCTCACCCTGTCCTCTCCCGCAAGCGGAGAGGGGATGCGGAGAAGTTATTTTTCGGCCGCTCCTAACCGTCGAGCGAAGTGGGCGAGCGTCATCGGGTTGACGTTGGTCGTCGCGTTCTGTTTGACAGGCTGTGGGCATGAAAAAGGAAACGTCGATTCGCTCTCCAGTGTGGTCGCCGAATTGGCGCGGCTGAACGAACGTGTGGCCGGAGTGTTGGCCGCGATCGAAGTTTGGGGTGGTGCCGATAGCCACGCACCGCAGCTGATGACCCTGGCCGGCGAATTGGAGCAACTGGCCGAGCGGACGGAAAAGTTG
>DATCFX010000286.1:0-5125 GCA_036509275.1 Pirellulales bacterium
GGTAAGGTTGCCGCTGCAAGTGCCGGCGGCGGGGCCCAATGGGGCGCATGTCAAAAACTAACGGCCGACTGGATCAGTCGCCCGTGAAATCACCCGTGAAATCATTGGGGAGGCCCGTGGCGATGAGCGGTTCGCATAAACCGTCCGTCTTGATCGTGGACGACGAGCCGGACATTTTGTTCTCGCTGCACGCGCTGTTGCGCCGCGAGTTCGACCTGGCCACGGCCGAAAGCGGCCGGGAGGCGCTCAAGTCGCTCGCCCATCGGCCGACGCACGTGCTGTTGACCGATCAGCGCATGCCGGGCATGACCGGCGCGGAATTGCTCGCCCAGTCGCGGCGCATTTCGCCCCAGACGGTGTCGATCATGTTCACCGGCTACGCCGACATCAAGGCCGTCATCGAAGCGGTGAACCGCGGACATATCTTCCGCTACCTTACCAAGCCCTGGGATCCGGACGATCTACTGGCCGTGCTCTGGGAAGCGGCGGCACACTACGAGCAACTGGCCGAGCGCCAACGGCTGCTGGGCGACGTGCGCGCCTTTGTGGCTGAGTCAGCCGCGGCGAATGGCCAGGAGTCAAGCGCTCAAGCCCACGAACTGCTTCAGCGCCTGGACCGGGCTGTAGCCTCGCCGCCACCAGCTATTGACCCGTACGACCCGTAATACGAGTGACTCACCGCGCGTTGTAGCGGAAGTCGTGAGACTTCCGACGAGTCGGTCGGCGGTGCTGCAGGATTCTTACCGCGCGTTGTAGCGGAAGTCGTGAGACTTCCGACGAGTCGGTCGGCGGTGCTGCAGAATTCTTACGATTCCGCTGCGGGGCTGCGATCACTCGTCTCAACCGCGATCCACGGGTCCGCGCACGGTCGGCACCTGGCCGCCGGGCGCAACGGGCAGCTTGACGATGAAGGCGGTGCCGCGGCCGGGCGAGCTTTCGACGCGAATGCGGCCGCGATGGGCTTCGATGATATCGCGACAGGTGGACAGGCCCAGGCCGGCGCCGCCTTTGCCCGAGGCATCGGGTCCATCCTTGGTGCTGAAGAACGGATCAAAAATCTTGCGCAGCACCTCGTTGCTCATGCCGATGCCGGAGTCGCGCACGGTGAGCTCGACCATTTCGACGTCACGGTCCAGCCCCAGCGCCACCAAGATGCGGCCGCCGCCGGGCATCGCTTGCCGGGCATTGACCAGCAGGTTCAAGAGCACCTGCTGAATCTGGTTGGTGTTGGCCAGCGCCGGCGGCACGACTTCGAGCTGCTTGTCGACGGTGACGCGGTACTTAACCATCTCGCGCTCCAGCAGCAGCAGCGTGTCGTCGACGAGCTTGTGCATGTCCGTCGGTTCCAGCGCGCTCGTGCGATTGCGGGCAAAGCCCAAGATGCTCTGCGTAATCCGGGCGGCGCGATTGCCGGCGGATAGGATCTTTTCGAAAGACTTTTGCCGCGTGGGCGCATCGGTGTGGCGCAGGCCCATCTTGGCGTAGTTGATAATCGTGGTCAGCACGTTGTTGAATTCGTGCGTGGTGGTACTGACCAGTTCGCCCAGCGCCGTCATCTTTTGGGCTTGGGCCAATTGCTGTTTCAACTGGGCGATCTGATCCTGCAAGCTGGGCTCGTCGTGCGACACCGACATGCGTGTAAAGCCTCCCTGCTCGAGTCTGCTCGTTGAACACCCGTGCCGCCCGCGTCGCTGGCACAGCGCCCAGCCTGGGCCGCTTGCCACGGCCTAGGTTTTCTCGCCCGATTGCCCGCTATACGCGACTTAAACCATTGCCCGCCGCACACTTATTTCCCAGCTACGTATCGGCCCGGTCGCCTGGGCAACTCAAACCCGGGCCGCTATAATCCGCCACCTTTTGCCGCTGCATTGAGCCGGCTCGTTTACGAGCCGCTGGACGAGCCGCCCCAACCAACATGGAGTGCATGGATGCACACCGTCGAATTGCTGGACGAAGCGCTGGCGCTGGCAGGCCGGCTAGGCTATAAAGTTCGGCGCGACTGGCTGGGCGGCGAAGGAGGCGTATGCCAGATCCGAGCGCAGAAGTGGATCTTCCTCGACCAGACCGGCACGCCGGCCGAGCACTTGCAACTGGCGCTGGAAGCCTTGCAAGCGGAGCCCGCTAGCAGCCGGCGCGCACTCTCGCCAGGACTGGCGCGGTTGCTGAACGTCCGCCAAGCCGCCTAACCGGCTGCTCATCGGCCAGGCTTATCGATTCTGCCGGATGCACCGACCCTCGAGCAGGGAAAGCCAGGGGCCATCCCGCCGCTTGGCAAACGGTGACGTAGGCTTTTGTTATCGACGCGCGAAGAAGGCTGTGCGTTTGGCGGGGCGCCGTTGCACACTAGGGCGGAATGATTCGATGGCAGCTTGGATTGTCATTTTGACAGTCGTGATCGGTACGGCGCAGCTCTGCCTGGGACTTCGGATCGGAACCCGCATCGGCCGGCTGCAACAGCAGCGTCGCCGCTTGATCCGCGAGCGCAAGGACCAAGGGCGACCGGCTGACGCGCGCCGCGCCGCCAAGTGGCAGGAGTGTGCCGCCGGTGTCGATGACCTCAACGCGCAAGCCCAAAGCCTGGCGGCAGAATCCGCCAGCTATGAGCCGCCGCTGACCGAAGAGTTCCTGGAGGCCATTGTTCAGCTCGCCGAAGCCACGGCAGCTCTCCAAAAACAGATTCACGGCGCCGGAAAGTTCCTCAACCCAGACGCGCCGGCCAAGGACAACGCCCGACCGTCCGCGCCCGCCGCCACCAGCGAGCCGGCACGGCGTCACGGCAAGGGCCAGCCGACGGGGCTGACGGCGGCCGAGTTGCTGGAGCTCGCCAGGCAGCCCGGCGATCATGGCGGCCAATCGATCCAGCAGCAGCGATTTCCGTATTCGGCGTTGCAATACATGGCCCCGTGTACCGAGCATGCGCTGCCGTCGAGTGCCGATTTTCAGCCGGTGTTGTGCAACGATCTGTCGGTCAACGGCATCTCGTTTGTCTTGGATCTTGCTCCGGAGTTTGAGTTCCTGGTGATTTCGGTCGGTGTGCTTTCCGCCCCGATTTTTGTGCTCTGCCGTGCCCGCTTTTTCCGGAAAGTCTCGATTCACGACGCCGAGCGCTGGCTGGTCGGCTGCGAGTTTATCAAGCGCCTGCCTCCCGGCCAGTTCGACTGGGAGCAACTCTCAAGTCAGCACGCAGCGGCCGCAGGCGTGTAGTTCCGCCAGGTGCTATACTCGGCTGTTCTACTCGGCCGGGCGATACAGGCCGTGCGTTTCGATGTATTTCTCGACGGCCCGAGGCGTGCGGAAGCGGACCCCGCGGCCAGCCGCCACGCGCTGCCGCAGGTCGCGGCTGGCCAGGTCGATCTGCGGCATTTCGACGACCACCGGCGGCAGGCTCCCCGCGCCGACAAATGTCGCTTGGCTCAATGCCGCCGGTTCGATCGCCGGCGATTGCGGCCGGTGAACGATCACCAGCGTGGCAAGTTGGCAAATCCGCTCAGGCTGTTTCCAACTGGGCAGATCGTGCCAGGAGTCGCCGCCCAGCAGAAAAAACAGCTCGGCTTCCGGACGCTGCTCGTGGATCTCGGCCAGCGTCTCGACCGTATAGCTCAGGCCGCCGCGCTGGATCTCCAGCCGGCAGACGGAAAACGGCTCGTAGCCGCCGATGGCGAGCTCCAGCATCTCAATTCGCAACGGAGCCGGCGTCAGTTCGCGCCGGCGCTTGTGCGGGGGACTGGCGGCCGGTAGAAACCACACCTCGTCCAGCCCGCATTGCTCGCGGCAACATTCGGCCAGCAGCAAATGGCCGTAGTGTACGGGGTCGAACGTGCCGCCAAAAATCCCGAGCCGCGGGGGCTTTCTTGACTCGCCGGAATGCGTCATGCTGAACGGAAGTGCAGTAAAATGGGGTGTAGGCAGTTCGCCACGACCATCGTAATCGCCGGCCGCCTGGCGGACTATGGCCTGGCCCAGTGAGTTGGTCCAGTGAGTTTTAGCCCAACGAAGCTTTTGGCGTGACCAAACCGGAACAACATCGGCTGTTCGAAGAGCCGGCGCCGTGGGAGGCCGACGAGGCCGAGCAGGTGCTGGTGGCCACGGTGGTGTTTCCCACCGGCGCCCCGCGCGAGTACGACTACGCGGTGCCCGCTGCCTTGGCCGAAACGGTGCAGATCGGCCGCCGTCTGCGCGTGCCGCTGGGGCGATCGGATCGGCCAGCACTCGCCTGGTGCGTGGGCGTCGAATATCGGACCAGCGGCGGCCGGCGGTTGAAAGAAGTCCGTGAAGTCGTCGACCGGCGGGGGCTGCTCTCGCCGGCCATGCTGCGTTTGAGCCGCTGGATGGCCGAATACTACTTGTGCGAGTGGGGCCAGGTGCTCGAGGCCATTGTGCCGGCCAGCGTTCGCGACCAGTCGGGAACCCGGCTGATGACGCTCTTGGCCGTGCCGACCAAGGTTGCCGCCCGGCTGGCCGAACTCAAGCTGCCGAAAAAGCAGTTGCAGATTCTGCGGGCGCTGGCCGCCAGCCCCGAGCCGCTCACGCCCACGCAACTGGCTCACCTGGCTCATTCGACCACCGGCCCCATCACCACGCTGCGCCGCAAAGGGCTGATCGAAGCCCACACCGAGCGGCTGCGTTATCTCCAGCCGGTCGAAGCGCCGACGCCAGCGGAAGGCGATCACACGCTCAATGCCGATCAGCAGCGGGCGTTGGCCGCGATCCGCGAGGCGCTCGACTCGGGCCTGCATTCGACCGTGCTGTTGCACGGCATCACCGGCAGCGGCAAGACGGAAGTTTATATCCAGGCGATTCAGCATGTCGTGTCGTTCGGCCGGCAGGCGATCGTGCTGGTGCCCGAGATCAGCCTCACGCCGCAAACGCGGCAGCGGTTTCGGGCGCGCTTCGGCCGCGTGGCCGTGTTGCACAGCCATTTGAGCGATGCCGAGCGGCATTGGCATTGGGAGCGCATCGCCCGCGGCGAGATCGACGTGGTGGTGGGGGCCCGCAGCGCGATTTTCGCGCCCGTGCCGCAATTGGGGCTGATCGTGCTGGACGAGGAGCACGAGAGCTCGTTCAAGCAGTCCACCGCCCCGCGCTACCATGCCCGCGACGTGGCCCTGCGGCGCGCGGCCGACGA
>DATCFX010000287.1:0-4564 GCA_036509275.1 Pirellulales bacterium
GTAGTAGTCTTCCACGGCGCTGGAGAGCCGCAATTCGAGCTGGTCGCGATCGAGCCGCGCCAGTTCATCGGCCGGCACGTCGTGGTGCAGGTTGTCGTGCAGCCAGGTCGAGAGCGAAACCAACGACCCGTTGCTGGCAGCGGCTCCATTGGCACCCGCCGCATGGCCGGCATCCGGCGATTCAGCCTCGGGCCCGAACCTCAATGCCAACTGCTGCTGCACTTCGATCAAGGCCGCGTTGGCCTGCTGCTGATAGCGGCGACTGTGCTCGATGAGCAGGTCGCGGATTTCGTCGCGCTGCTTGCTCTTCAGATCCTCCATGTCGAGGTCGACCTCGAACCGCTCGCGGGCCCAGGCCACGAGGCTTTCGCGATCGTAGCGCTTCTGCCCGCTGGAATCTTGCCGCGTGAAGTGGTACAGCCCGGCCATCACCGGATATTCGGTCTCGCGTTCGTCGTAGGCCTCTTCGGACTTGCGGAGGATCAACTCCTTGAGGACCTGCGGCTCCTTGTTCTGCATCGCTTCCCAAGGCAGCTCGATGCCGAACTTGTAGTGGACCCAGGCCACGGTGGTGCGCAGGCCGTAATCGAGTTCGAGGAAGCGAGCCCCCTCGGACAGGTCGATCTTTTCCAGATTGGCGCGGGCTTTTTCGATCAGCAGCTCGCCGATGTGGTCGCGGCCGGCCTGCTTCAACTCGCGGTCGCGCAGGTTCAGGTTCCAGCGGGTGTTGGCGAACTTGGTCAGCGCCTCCCAGTTCCACTCGCTGGTGTCGGCGTCCTCGGGCAGGTTTTCTTCGATGGCATCCAGCACCTGGCCCTCGGCCTGGCGCTGGGCTTCGTCCTTGGCCGTACGCTCGGCCAGTTGGTACTCGAGACCGCGGTAGGAGCGGGGGTCGAGCTCCGTGCCCAACTCGCCGCCGGCCCACTTGGCAAAGGTCGCGGCGCCATAGTCCTTGTCGAGAAAATCGTCGAGATGGCGGTCGATCTGTTCCTCGATCATCTCAAGGATCTTGATCTTGCAGTTGACGCCGTTGAGGATCTCCTGCCGGAAGCCGTACACGCGCTTCCGCTGCTCGTCCATGACTTCGTCGTATTCGAGCAGGTTTTTGCGGGTCTCGAAGTTCCGCTCTTCGACCTTCTTTTGTGCGCCTTCGATGCGACGGGTAACCAGGCCGCTTTCGATCGCCTCGCCGTCCTGCATGCCCATCCGCGTGAGCACGTTCTTGACCCATTCGCCGGCGAAAATCCGCATCAGGTCGTCTTCCAGCGAGAGGAAGAAGCGGCTCGAGCCGGGGTCGCCCTGGCGGCCGCAGCGGCCGCGAAGCTGCAGGTCGATGCGCCGGGCCTCGTGCCGCTCGCTGCCGATCACGTGCAGGCCGCCCAGGTCCTTGACCTCGTCGCCCTCTTCCTTCATGCGTTCGCGCTGGCTGATATCGCGAACCAGGTTTTCCCACTCTTCGCGTGGCACGTCCAAGCGCGTGGCGTATTTGTCCTGCAACAGGGCCCAGGCCATGGTCTCGGCATTGCCGCCCAGAATGATGTCGGTGCCGCGGCCGGCCATGTTCGTGGCGATGGTCACGGCGCTTTTGCGTCCGGCCTGGGCAATGATCTCGGCCTCGCGCTGGTGGTACTTGGCGTTGAGCACCTGGTGCTTGATGCCGCAGCGGTCGAGCATGCCGCTCAGCCGCTCGCTCTTTTCGATCGAGACGGTGCCCACCAGGATCGGCCGGCCGTGCCGCAGGATTTGCTGCACCTTGTCGTTGGGAATGACCTCGAGCTGTTTGCTCTCGCGGAGCTGGATCTCGACGCCCGCGTCGCCTTCTTTCAGCAGCTTGCCCGTGTAGGTTTTGCCGTCGGTGGCGACGACGTTGTCCCAGCGGTTCAGCCGCTCGATTTCGTCGATGATCGCTTCGTACTTCTCCCGCTCGCTGCGATAGATGACGTCCGGATGGATCATCCGCGTGAGCACGCGGTTGGTGGGGATCGCGATCACGTCGAGCTTGTAGATTTTCCAGAACTCGGACGCTTCGGTCATGGCCGTGCCGGTCATGCCGCTGATCTTGTCGTACAGTTTGAAGTAGTTTTGCAGTGTGATCGTGGCGTAGGTTTGCGTCTCCGCCTTGACCTGCACGCCTTCCTTGGCCTCGACCGCCTGGTGCAAGCCGTCGCTCCATTGCCGGCCGGGCATTTTGCGGCCCGTGAATTCGTCGACAATGATCACTTCGTCGCCTTCGACGACGTAGTTCACGTCCAGCTTGTACAGGTGATGGGCCTTCAAAGCGTTGTCGATCAGGTGCGGCCAGTCCATATTGCCGGCCGTGTAAAAGCTCTCGACGCCGGCCAGCCGCTCGGCCTCGCGCACGCCGTCGTCGGTGAGATGCGCCGAGTGCTCCTTCTCCTTGACCTCGAAGTGTGCGTCCTTGCGCAGCCGCCGCGCGATCTCGTCGGCCTTGGCGTAGCGCTTCACGTCGTCGAAGGCCGGCCCGGCAATAATCAGCGGCGTGCGGGCCTCGTCGATCAGAATGTTGTCCACTTCGTCGACAATCGCGTAGTGCAACGCCCGCTGCGCCTGTTGCTGGCTCTGCGGGTAGCGTTCGTCGCCGCGGGCGGCCGGCTTCATATTGTCGCGCAGGTAGTCGAAGCCGAACTCGTTGTTCGTGCCATAGGTGATGTCGCAATCGTAGGACTGCTGCTTCTCGGTGGCGTCCATGCCGGCATGAATGGCCCCGACCGTGAGCCCCAGGCCCATGTACAGCGGCCCCATCCACTCCATATCGCGGCGGGCCAGGTAGTCGTTGACGGTGACGACGTGGACGCCCTTGCCGGACAGCGCGTTAAGATATGCGGGCAGCGTAGCCACCAGCGTCTTGCCTTCGCCGGTGACCATTTCGGCGATATTGCCGGAATGCAGCACCATGCCGCCAATCATCTGCACGTCGTAATGCCGCAAACCGATGAAGCGACGGCCCGCCTCACGCGCGATCGCGAAGGCCTCGACCAGGATATCGTCCAGCGTTTCGCCGGCCGCCAGACGTCCGCGAAACGCGTCGGTCTGCGCGCGGAGCTCCTCGTCGCTGAGCGCCTCGAATTTCGGCTCGAGGGCATTGATGGCCTCGACCCTCGCCTGTAACCTCTTGATATATCGGGCGTTAGAGGAGCCAAACAGGGACGTGATCGCGCGCTCGAAGGCGCCGCCGATGCCGCCGAAGATGACCCCCAGAAACTCCCAAATGCGTTCCAAAACTTCCATAGTTCTTCTACTCGCAGAGCCAGCGCCAGGAGTCGATAGGGGTTCTACGTCGCCGGCCGACACGCGGTCCGAAAACACGGTCGAAAATGGCGGCGCGCCGATGGCGCAACTTTTTCCCGGCAAGAAGTTTATAGCTTTTGGGGAAGATGGTCAACAGCGGCGAGCCGCGGCGTGCCGGCAGCCCCGACCCCTGCTTCTCCGAACCCCCGGCGCCGGCTACAAATAACGAAGCCATGAGTACTTCTTTCGACGATCCGGCCGGCCAACTCGTCTTTCTCGGCACCGGCACCTCCGTGGGCGTGCCGGTCATCGGCTGCGGCTGCGCCGTCTGCCGCTCGTCGGACCCGCGCGACAACCGGACGCGTTGCGGGCTGGTGCTCGGCTGCCCGGGGGGCAATCTGCTGGTGGACACGCCGCCCGATTTGCGCACGCAACTGCTGCGCGAACGCATCGGCCTGGTTCACTCGGTATTGTATACCCACGAGCACGTGGATCATCTCTACGGCCTGGACGATCTGCGGCTGTTTCCGTTTCAATTGGGTCATGCCGTGCCGTTGTATTGCGAGCTGCCGGTCGAGGCCCGCATCCGCCGGGCGTTCGACTATGCCTTTGCGGATTCAGCCAAGGACGTCCACCCCGGCGGCGTGCCGCAGTTGACCTTCCACCGCATCGGCCACGAGCCATTCGAATTGCTGGGGATGCGCGTCGTTCCGATCCCCTTGCGTCACGGCCGCTTTGCGGTGCTGGGCTTCCGCTTCGGCAAGATTGCGTACTGCACTGATACCAACGGCATTCCGGAGGCAAGCTGGCCGCTGCTCGAAGGGCTCGACGTGCTGATCCTCGATGCCCTGCGTCCGCGGCCGCATGCCACGCACTTTGGCCTGGACCAGGCCGTGGAAGTGGCACGCCGTGTGCAAGCCCGGCGGACGTACTTTACCCACATGAGCCATGAGTTGGGCCACGCCGAGACCAACGCCGGCCTGCCGCCGGGCGTCGAGTTGGCTTACGATGGCCTGCGAATTCCGCTGACATGAAAATAAAGCCGCGACCGTTGGTCGCGGGGGACGAGCAAACCGCGACCACCGGTCGCGGCTTTATGAGTTCATCCATGAACAAACAGCCATTGCACGAGCGGCTGGCCGCGCACAACCAGCAGCATGTGCTGCGCAATTGGGAGCGCTGGACGGACGAGCAGCGGCGGTCGCTGGCTGCTCAAATCGCAGAGCTCGATCTCGACGCGCTGGAAGCGGCCTTTCGCGGCCAAGGCACTGGAGAAAATTGGGCCGAGTTGGCCGCGCGGGCCAGTGCGCCGCCG
>DATCFX010000288.1:0-2723 GCA_036509275.1 Pirellulales bacterium
AGCTGATCGACCTGGTCTTTCATCAGCGCGATCAGCGGCGACACGACGAGCGTCAGGCCGGGGCGCGCAATGGCCGGCAACTGATAGCAGAGGCTTTTGCCGCCGCCGGTGGGCATCACGCACAGGCAATCTTCGCCGGCCATCACCGCGGAAATCACGTCGCGCTGGCCGGGCCGAAAGCTCGGCAAACCGAACCGTGGCAGCCAGCCGTCGATGTCCGTTGGCAGGGTGTCGGGCTGCGGCATGGCGGGCTTTATTGATGGCTGTGGGCAATGGGCATCGCCACGTGGGCGGCGAGCTTTACGGCGCAATCTTAATATACGGACGCCGGCGCAAGAGAACCACCGAGGCGGCAGAGGCACTGCGAAAAAAACGCGGAATTCACCACGACGGCACCAAGGATCGCCCGAAAAATAACTTCCGTATTTCCCGGCCCCTCACCCTGCCCTCTCCCGCAAGGGGAGAGGGGCCGCGGAGAAGTTATTTTTCGGTCGATCCCAAGAGCACAAAGCACGGATCTTTGTGCCCTTCGTGTCGTTGTGGTCCCCTCCCGATTTTCTCCCGGCTTGCATTTACTTAATGCGAGTGGACGTTGGCCCGCCGGGCGGAGATAATGGAGCGGTCCGCTAGCGATTGCGGCCGTCCCGCTGTCATTGCCCGGTCTTGCGGCGAATGCTTATGCAGTTGGCTCTGATTGCCGATGACAACCATCTGACGCTGGTGGCGCTTAACGGGCGAATTACGCCGGATTCGTTTTCGCACGAAAGCGAGCCGCTGGCTTCGCTGCTGGGGCCTGGCGCGTATCATCGCCGCGTGTTGCTGGACTTGACCGACGCGGATTACATCAATTCCAGCGGCGTCGGTTGGCTGCTGGTGTGCCACAAGCGGTTTCGCGATGCCGGCGGCCGGCTGGTGATCCATTCTATTCCGCGGCTGATCCGCAGCGTGCTGGAAGTGTTGAAGATGGATCAGGTGTTCCACCTGGCCGGCGACTTGGAGAGCGCGCGGCAGATGGCCAGCCAGGGGACGGTTCCATGAGCGCGGCGGCCAAGCGGGGCGTCGTGGCCGTCGTGCGGCGCGAGGGGCGCTTCCTGGTCATTCGCCGTTCGGCGACGGTCGTGGCTCCGCTGGCTTACTGTTTCCCCGGCGGGGGCATTGAAGCCGGCGAGAGCGAAGAGGCCGCCCTGGTGCGCGAGCTGGCCGAGGAGCTGGATGCCAGCGTCCGACCGCTGCGGCTGGTCTGGCGCAGCACGACACCTTGGGGCGTCGAGCTGGCCTGGTGGCTGGCCGAGTTGACCGGCGAAGTCCGCCCGAACCCGGCGGAAGTGGCCTCCTGCCATTGGCACACGGCCGAAGAAATGGCGGAGCTGCCGAACCTGTTGGAGAGCAATCGCCAGTTTCTGGCGATGCTCGGCGGCGGCGCGCTCAACGTCGGGCTCGAATGATTCGCATGCCCGAATGATCCGCGTGCCGAATGAATCGCCGTTTACTTCGGCGGCGCAAAACGCTCGTTGAATACCGCCGGATCGAACGGATCGGCGGCTGGCGCTGCAGCGCGCCCGGCCGTCTGCAATGTGGCGGCCGAGGGCGGCTTGACGGGCGGCCGATGCTGCGCGGCCAGCCCTGCTTTGAGCCGCTGGACGCCAGCCGATTCAGGCCGGCGGCCGGGCGCCGGCGGCCGCGGCGTGGCACCGGGCAGCGTTTGCAGCAGCGGAGCCGCCGGCTCGGTCACCGCCTCGACTTGCGGCGGCGGAGCACTCTTGGAAACCCGGTAAACCCAAATCACTAGCTGGCGATACTGGGCCGCATCGCGCGTGGTGAAGACGGGCGTCCTGGCCGAACCGTGTTCGCGGATCGCCCGCTGCAACAGCGGGCTGAGCGCCGGATCGGCCGCGTTGATGTGTTCGAGCGTGGCGAACAAATTGCGCTGCGTCAGCCGGCGGTTGGGCGTGTGACCCAGCGAAATGCGCAGCAATTTGTAACCGGTGGTCGAGTCGGGGCCGTGGCAGCCGGCCGTGCTGCAATGATTGAGAATCAGCGGCTGGATCGTGTGGGCGAAATAATCGACCGTGCCGACCGGCATGCCGCGAACCATGCGGTCGAGGTCCTCGTTGGTGAGCCCCGCGTCGGCCGTGGCCACGTGCGTGTCGGCTTCGACTTGCTGGCTGCGGGCCAGTTCCAGCCGCCGTTCCAAGAGCGGAATCCGCGGCTGCTGGGGATCCAGGTCGATGGCCGCCGACACTTGTTGGGCCGCGTAGCCCAAGAGCCCCTGCTGCAAGCACCATTGGGCCAGGTTCAGGTGATCCAGCGCCGTGCCCTGGGCGATGTCGGTGAGCTTGCGTTGATAGCCTTCGTCGAGTGTGTGGCAAAACAGCTCGACGCTCGAGCTTTTGATCCGGATCTCGCCGTCGGCGAGCGAGACAGAGTAGTAGTCGCCGGCGCGCGTGATTTTGCCGCGCAACACCTGGCCGCCGTCCAACAGCAGCAGCCCATCTTCGGGCGCGAGCGACTGCTGGGCTTTTGCCGCAGTGGCGAAAGCCAGCGAAGCCAGCAACAGCAGGAGATGGCAGAAGGCTGGGCGCATAGCCGCGAGACAGTAGAAAAACCGTCGCGGTGCGTCAAGGCCGGCCGGAACAAGTTGCAGGGTAGAACAAGGGATGGCCGACGTCGCGAATTCCGATCGCCGGCGACGCGTCATTTCGCCCCGCCGGCGGTTCGGCCCA
>DATCFX010000289.1:0-2161 GCA_036509275.1 Pirellulales bacterium
CATGAACGTGCTGCTGGCCGAGGCCAACGTGCCCTACGACCGGCTGTACGACATGGACGAAATCAATGGTGAGTTCAACCGAGCCGACGTGGCCTTGGTGATCGGGGCCAACGACGTGGTGAATCCGGCGGCGCGCAACGATCCGTCCAGCCCGATCCACGGCATGCCGATCCTGAACGTCGACCAGGCCAAACGCGTGATCGTGCTCAAGCGGAGCATGAACCCGGGCTTTGCCGGGATTGAGAACGCGCTGTTTTACCAGCCGAACACGGCCATGCTGTTTGGCGATGCCAAGGCGTCGCTCTCGCAACTGGTGGCCGAGATCAAGAATCTCTAAGCTTCTTTTCCGCAGCCTCGGACGCTGCGACCGCAAAGGGCATGAACGCGTCGACTTCTCAGCAGGCTGGCGCGAGGGCGCCGGATGGTTTTGGCGACGCTCGGCTGCGTGCCTTGGCCGAGTGCATCGAGCGTGCCTCGCACCTGCTTCCGGCGCAGGGCCCGATCACAGTCTTCATCCATCACAACACGCTGCACGCGCTGGAAGACCTCGAGTTCAATGAGGCGGTAAAAAAGGGCGCGCAAGTCTTCGGCTGCCACCCGTACCTCTCGGAGGATCAGTACCGCGATTGTCTGCGGCGCGGGCGCATTCGCTTTACCGACTTGCAAAACGTGCTCGAGCATGACCTCGGGGCGCAGGCCCGCCAGCCGCTGCCCTGCTTCGAAACGCAGCTCGACCTGCGGCTGGCCATGCTGCAATCTCCGCTGCACACGGGACCGACCGCTGAATTGGTGTGGTACGTGGCCGAGGCCAACGCCATGCGGCGTGTGCGGGCCGAGACCTCATCGGCCGTCCGGGCCCGGCTGATTTCCGAGACGCGGCGTTGGGTCATGCGGGATCTTCGCGGCGGGCCCCCGGGGCAGCGCCAGCGGAACGTCGGGCCGGGCAGCCTGGCCGAACTGATCGACCGCTTCGGCGAGTCGACCATGGAGAACTGGAGCGACGACGATTGGGAGGGATTTACGCTGCAGGCCCTGTGGCGCGTGTGCTGCGAAGGCGTGCGCCATCTACCGCAATTCACCACGCCGCCCACGCGTAGCGATCGGCATCGCGACGTGCTGCTCGAAGCGACGGGAACCGACGCCGATTCACTGGTCCACGGCAAGCTACTGCCGCTCGTGGCCGCCTTTCTGGACCAGGGTTTCGCACGTTGGCAACTGCCCCGGCGGGACGAGGGTTTTTACCGTTCGTTCTGCCGGCTCTATCGCCGAGGAGGCGGACCGCCCGACCGCTGGCTGCGCGGACTCCAACGCGAGCTGGCGCGGTTGGACGACCAGAACATCGGGCCGCTGGAATCGATCGGCGAATCGCTGGATCTGCTGGGCGTCGCGGCGGCCGAATGGGACGCGTTCATGACGGCCACGGTGTTGGCCCTGCGCGGTTGGGCCGGCATGGCCGCGCAGCTCGAGCTGCGCGGCGACCGCGCGGTGCGGCCGGTGCCGCCGGGCAGCCTGGTCGATTTTGTCGCGGTGCGCTTGATCCTGGACCGTTTGGCGGTGGCCCAGATCGCGCGCGACGGCCTGGGATTTCGCGGGCCTGTGAGCCAAGTGCGCGATGCCGCCCGGCCGCGGCTGAGAGAGCAGTGGCCGCCGAGCGTCGAGCAGCGGGCGTTCCTGGTGTTTCAGCTCGCGCAGCTCGTGGGGCTGTCTCCCGACGTGCTGGATCGGCTCGATCCCGACCAATGGGCGACGATCGTGCGCGAGATCGAAATCTTCGATGGTTCGCAGCGGCGGCGAATCTTTCACCTGGCCTATGAGAAGCGGTTTGCGACCCAGACGCTCGACGCCATTGCGATACACACCCGGCGCAAGCGCGGCCGGCCGGCGACGCCGCGCTTTCAACTGAGTTGCTGCCTGGACGAACGCGAAGAATCGTTCCGCCGGCATCTGGAAGAAATTGCCCCGGACGTCGAGACTTTTGGCGTCGCCGGCTTTTATAACCTGGCCATGTACTACCGCGGGGCGGACGATGCGTATTTCGTGCCGCTCTGTCCGGTCGCCATCCGCCCCCAGCACTGGGTAACCGAAGAAGTCACCGGCGACGGCGAGGAAATCCACCGCCGCCGGACGCGCACGCGCCGCGCCTTGGGCGCCGCCTCGCACC
>DATCFX010000290.1:0-4740 GCA_036509275.1 Pirellulales bacterium
CCTGTCGAACGCGGCGAAAACAGACGATCCAACCGAGCTTCGGATTCGGGCACAAATTCTCGAAAATGGCGTCAACAATCCGCAAAAGTTGGCAGAGATCATTCGCCAGGTTGTCGCGCCGAAAAGTTGGCGGGATAAGGGGGGAGAAGGAGCGATCTTTGCCGTGGGTAACGCCCTGATCGTCCGCCAGACCGAGCGCGTGCATGCTGAACTCGTGAGGCTGTTCAAGCCCCCAAAACCGAAGCCGACCTTCGGTGGCGGCTCCACGATTGGTTTCGGATTTCCCACCGGCTCCTAGCGCGAAACTTGGTAGGGTGCGTCAAGCGAAGCGCGACGCACCATCGGAAGATCGGGCGTACGTTGAGCCTTTAGTGCGTCTCGCGGACTCGACACACCCTACGCGCTCAACGGATGGTAGCTACAGCCTGCGTTGCCGTTTTTAAGATCCGTTCGTACAGTTCCGCCGTTTTTGTTGCCATGACGCCGTCGGTGTAGCGGTCGTGGATGGCGGCGTGGCCGCGGCGGCCGAGTTCGTCGGCGTGGGCGGGATCGAGCAGCAGGTGCTTGAGCTTCGCGGCCAGGTCGGCCGTGTCGCCCGGCGCAAACAGCAGACCGGCCTGCGTGTCACGCAGCAGTTCGGGAAACGTGCCGTGCGCGGGCAATACCACCGGCACCGCGTTGGCCCAGGCCTCGAAGACGGGCAGACCCTTGCTCTCGCGATAATCGCTGGGCAGGCTCAGCACGTCCAACGATTGCAGGAAGGCGATCTTCTCGTCGCGGTCGAGCTCGCCGCGATATTCGAAGCGATCGGCCAGCTTGTGGCGCTTCAGCTCGGCCAGCACGTCGCGCAAATACCGCCGATCGCCAGCGCCCAGGTAACCGGCCGCCACGACGCGCACCGCCGGCAGCTCCTGTTCGGCGGCCAGCAGGCGCAGCGCGTCGACTAGGTTGTGCAGGCCCTTGTCGGCGCAGATGCGGCTCAAGAAGCCGATGGTCTGCTCGCGCGGCATCGGGCGCACGCGCGGGGCGTGGCCTGCGACCTGCAGCCCGTGCGAGATGACGTCGATGCGGCTGCGCGGCACGGCCAGGTATCCGGACATGTAGTCGGCGTAATACTCGTTGAGCGCGACGAACTGCGTCACGTCGGCGGCCCGCTCGCGCAAAATCGCCCGGGCTTGCGAGTAATACGGCTCGGTCAGTTTCTCGAGAAAAATGTCTTCGCCGCTGAGCGAACACACCACCGGCACGCGCAGCCGCCGCGCAATCGGCCGGGCGAAGCCGCAGAGCATGGCGTTGGAGAGGTGTACCAGGTCGGGACGCGCCTCGCGCTCGAGCCACTCGACCAGGTGGTCGACTTCTTTACGCTGATTGCCCTCCTCGCCGCGCAGCGTGGAGACGGTCAGCTTGCCGAGCTTGCGGGCATCGACGGAGAGCGGCAGCCGTGAGAGCAGCTTGAGCAGCGCGGGCGAGTCGAGCCAGCGGTCCAGCGGCCGCGGAATGTGCCGGGCCAGCGGCAGCACTTGCTGCAAATACACGTTGATGCCGCCGAACAGCACGCGCGGCTGGCTGACGTCGGTTTCGTCGGTGCGGATCGGCGTATAGGTGGGCACCAGCAGCAGGTCGACGCCCTGGGCCAGCAGCGCCGCGGCCAGCGTGTTGTCGTGCAGGCAACTGCCGCAGTACATGCCCGCCGCGCCGGCGGCCAGGTACACGATCCGCGGCCGCGGCCCGGATGACGGAGGGCGCGGGACCGTGGTCGGCGATTGATGGATGAGCGAACCCATTGCGGGGAAATGATGAAGGATGAGTGATGAATGATGAATGGAAGAACGGGGGAACCCGCGCTGGCGCTGCGGTGCAAGCTTACGAATTCTGCGGCGCGCCGACGGGCGTTACGATCTCCAGCAATTCTACGGCCGGCTCTCCGTTGCACTCGATCATGGCGGTGCGGCCAAAGGTTAGCCGCGGCTCGGACAGCCCGAACAGGGACACGAGGTCCTCGCCGGGACTGACTTGCCACAGGTGGGCCAGCCGCACGCGCCGCAGCACGTTGTGCTCGATCAGGATGCGTCCCAAGGGAGTGGCTTCGCGCTGGATCTCTGATTGTACCTCGGGCTCGAGGTAACTGAAATTAATCCGCATGATGCCGAACTGCACGACCTGGCCGTCGCGTTGCCGCGTGAGCAGGATTTTGCGGGCATAGAGTTGCTCGTCGGTGCGGCGGTCGCAGACTTTCACGTCCACCCGGCAGTCGTGAAAGGCCTCGACCGTGACCGTCATGTGGGCTTCGTGGGCCAGCAGCGTGCGATAGTCGGCCGGCATTTGCTCGGCCATGACCTGGTGAAAGCGGCCCAGCCGCTGGGGCTCGGCGTAGAACAGGGCGACCAGAGCGTGCAGGTCCGGTGTGACGGGGGGCAGCATGGGGCGGGAAGCTGAAACGGATTTCAGCCGGCGGGTTGGGCGGTGGGCAGCGTCAGGGCCAGGACTTCCGGGCTGTCGGCCGGCGGGCGCTCGAGCACGGTATCGATCAAATAATACAGCAACCGCCGCAGTTCCTGCGGCTCGACTTCGTCGGCCACGGCTTCGGCCCGCTGCTGGTATTTGTCCACCAGCCGCGAGGCTTTGTCAAAGACGCCGGCCGCGCGGTACAGCTCGCGGACGCGGGCCACGGTTTGCGGGCTGACCGGCTTTTGCGTTACCAGTTGCTCCAGCTCGGCCCGCTGTTCCGGATTCAGGCTTTCCAAAGCCAGGGCCCAGAGCACCGTGGGGCGGCCGCCGAGCACGTCGCCGGCGCTGGAGAGCTTGTTGTGCGTGTCGCCCTGCCAGTCGCCCAGATCGTTGAGAATCTGAAAGGCCACGCCCAGGTGTCGGGCAAAGGGGCCGACAAAGTTCTTGTCGCCATCGACCGGGCCGGCCAGCCGCAAGCCGGAATACACGGCCGCCTCGAAAGCCGGCGCCGTTTTCAACGCGTAGATTTTCAGCGCATCCAGCGGCGTGAGCCGCTTGTTGAGCGCGTCGCGCCACAGCAGCTCGGCGCCTTGGCCTTCGGCCAGCTTCATGTGAGCATCGGCCAGGCGATCGAGAATATCGGCGGCCGTGTCGCTGCCCAGCGTGCCCGCGTCGCGGCTGACCAGCCGGTAACCCAGGCCGATGAGATAATCGCCGATGTTGATAGCCGTGGGCGTGCCGTATTTGCGGTGTACGGTCACGTCGCCATAGCGATACGAATCGTCGTCTTCGATATCGTCGTGAACCAGCGACGCCTTGTGAAACGTCTCGATCGACAAGGCGGAGCGCTTGACGGCCGCCGGCAGCGCGGCGAGATATTCGGCGCCGTCGGGATCGGTGGCCCGGCCGCCAGAGAGCGCGTCGTAGACGGCCAGCGTGATGAAGGGTCGCGAATGCTTGCCCCCTTTGGCCAGAAAGTCGTAAGCGATGGCCTCGGTGCCGGCCAGGGGATCCAGCCCTGCGAGCCCTTGGCCGTTGAGCTGCGCGAGCGTCGGCCCGCCGCGGAGCCGCGGGGCCAGGCGTTCCAACTCGGCCGGCTCGAACATGCCGGCGGCCGAGCGCATGAGGTGGATGTAGGTTTTCGTCTGCACGCGGGGGGTTTCGTACCGCGTCTGGATCAACTGCATGACCCAGTCTTCGTCGACCGACGTGTTGCGGCAATCGCTCGATAGCAGCGGCACCGCCATGCAGGGAATGCCGGCCAGCAGAATCTTGTCGATGGCCTTTTCCAACACATTCAGACAGGCCACGCCGACGATCGCGTCGATATAGCCGCTGACGATGATCTTGAGCACGATGGGCGAGCCTTCGGCCACCAGCACCTTGTAGCCCAGCTCCTCGGCCTTCGAGCGGAAATCGGCGATCGAACAGGCGCCGCAGCGCCGGCAGTCGAGACCGAAATCGTCGTACTCGGCCGGGCAGCCCTCGGCGTGCTTGAGGCAATGCGGCAGCAGCAGCAAGCGCCGCTCGAAAGGCACGGAGGCCACCTGGTCGGTCCAAAAGGCCGACGCCAGGGCCACCATCGTCCAGCCCAGATAGCCCTCGGCCAGGCCGGCTTGCTCGAGCGTGGCACGGGCGATCACCTCGAGCTCTTCCTTGCCCAGCGGACGTGTCTTATCCAAGCCGCCGGCCACTTGCATACAGCGGTCGCGCAGTGCGGTGCGGTCGGCCAGCGTGGGGGGGACCAGCTTGAACTGGCTGGTGTTGCGCCGCCGCGGCTTGCGGCCGGACGGGCCCGATTGCTGGTTCTCCGGCGGCAGAGGCATGTCCACGGGTGCTGTAGCCAAGATAGAAAACTCCCTGCAACGTGCCGCTGTAGTTTTACGAGCCGCAACCGGAAGGGAGCTGCCGCCGCGGCTCCCGTGCATTCGCCATCAAGTTGTATGTGTGGATTCCAGGTGTGCCAGCGCCGCTTGGTGCCCCGCGCCGGGCCCGCTTTGGCCTGCCGCCCGCCCGAGCGCCGCGACCGTAAAGATCAGCGGATAGAGCTTCTCATAATACCATAGCTTCGCGAAGTAAAAACCGATGGGCGAGCATTCGTGGTGCCGGCCTGCTTCGACACGCGCGCAAAGCCACCTAAGTGCTTTTCCGATAGGCACTTTTAGAACCTCGGCCGGCTCCGCCGTCAACAGGGCCTCCAAGGCCAGCGCCGTCTCTTCCACGCTCGAACCGTCGCCAGGCTCGTCTCGCGGAGCCAGAAGCCCGGGGTCCCCACCCCAGCCGCCATCGGGG
>DATCFX010000291.1:0-10840 GCA_036509275.1 Pirellulales bacterium
TGCATGAGCGGATCGCCGTCGTTGAGCGCCGACACGTCGAGATACGCCCGGGGGGCGATCAGGGCGATGATTTCGTGTATGTCGATCGGCGGCAGTTGGCCGGCTAGCAGTTGCGGCCGAATGTGCTTGAAGTAGACGTACCAATGGTCGCGGGCCCAGTTCTCCACGCGGGAGTTGTGCCGCAGCGAACCGGCGCCGCAATTGCTGACCGCCGCCGTGATGCGCTCGTCGTAAGCGGCCAGGAAGAAGGTGCCGTGCCCGCCCAGCGAATGCCCCATCGCGCCGATGTTGGCCCGGTCCACTTCATCGCGCGTCTCCAGCACGTCGATGGCGATCGAGTGCTCGTAGGTGAATTTTCCCACGGCCGTCCAATCCGGATGCTTTTGATAAAACCGCGTCGTGTCGTACGGTCCCTCGGGCGGGATGCGATGGCCCGACACAAAATGCTCCGGGGCGATGACCACGTATCCGCGCCGACACATTTGATCCAGGTAGGCTTTGTCATAGAGATTTCCGGCTGTGGGCTCGAGGCCGGCCGCTTGCCGGATGCCCTGCGGATAAGTGCCGTGCAGGGCCACGACGGCCGGCAGTTTTCCTTTGCTGCCCAGCGGCAGGCCCAGATACGCGTGAGCTCGTTCGTCCGCCTCGACGTTGTAACTGACGAGCAGCCGGTGGTACTGGTTGTCGATCAGCTTATCTTCGTGAACTTGCAGATCGAGCGGCGGCCTGTGGGCCGGTTTCTGGTCGTCGCGAATCAGGTCGAGGTAACGCTGCTTGAGTTGCTGGCGATGGCGTTGCCAGTCGTCGGCTGTCTTGACGCCTGAGAGCAGGTCGTCCCAAGACGAATGAATGACCGGCGGCGCGGAACGCGGCCGCGCGGCAGGCTGGTCAGCGCCAAAAGCAGTGGCGGCCAGGACGGTACAAACCAAACTGGCAAGCGGGAGCAACCAGGTGCGGCGGGGGAACATGGCGGGTTCGCTTTCGCGGAACAGATGAACGAGCCGGGACGCGCCGTGGAAATACCGACGGACTATCGATGGCCGGCCGGCCAGTCGTCGGTTTTAGTGGCTCAATGCCCAGGTGGCAAGAAACTTGCCGGCGCATCGCCCGGGTCTTACCAGGGGCGCGGGAGGGTGCCATGCGTGGCGGTGAAGACTTCCAACCGGTGCGGCCGGTAGTCGTCCAGCGTGTTCAGTGGCGGCAGTTCGGTGGCCAGCGGGTTGTAAAAGCTGCCCAGCGGCTGCGTGGCCGGCTTCAAGGGGAGGCAGAAGCGGTCGAGGTCCTGCCCCTGGAGATCGACCACGCGCACTTGCAGGCAATTGGCATACACTTCGACCAGGCCGAAATGATTGCGCTGCGACTTGCTGGCGGCCGTGATCGGCTTGGGCGGGTCGGTCGGATACAGATTCGAGCTGCCGCCGCCGCTGACCACATAGGTAATGCCGTCCAGCGGCCGCGTGCGGTCGTAATAATGGTTGTGACCGGCGAGCACCGCCACCGTGTCGCCGCCGCGCAGCCCCGGATCCAGCCAAAACCGCCGCACCCATTGCTGCGCCCAGTCGCGCTGGCCGCTGGTAAACACCGGCCGGTGCAGGCATACGATCGCCGTGCCCGGGTGATGCGCGAGCTGCCATTTCAAGAATCGGGCCTGCTCGCTGCCGGCCGCCAGCGAGCGTTCGCTGTTGAGCATCAGAAAATTGATGCCGCGATGCCGGAAGTGATAAAACGTACTGGGCAGCGCCGGAAAATACTGGCGGAAACGGATCTCGCCGCGATCGTTGTAGTCGGGCAGGCGGTCGTGATTGCCGACCACCGGCATAATGCGGATCCGATGCCGGGCCGCGCGGCGCAGCAAATCGTCCCATTGCGACTGGTTGTCGGCGTCGTCCACCAGGTCGCCCAAGTGCAGGGCAAACTCGACGTGAGCATTGCCCATCTGCTCGAAAATGCTTTCGGCAATTTCGCTGCCCAGTTGCGTATCGCCCACAAAGCCGAAGCTCCACAGCTTCTCGCCCTGGGGGGCCAGCCGCGCGGGCTCGCCGATCGTCGGAGTGACCCGCCACCAGGCATATCCGGCCAAAACCGCCAGGCCGGCTAGCAGGCTGGACAGGGCCAGCACGCGGCGAATTGTGAACCAGCGCCGAATGTTCACCGAATGGCTCCCTTGGCTTGCTAGTAAAGCAGCTTTCGGCGGCAATCGTAACGGCCCGCGCCAAACCCACGAAGATCAAATGGGTCGCCGGCCGGTGACGGCTTGCTAGCATCACCGTAGTCGTCTCAATCCGTCGAGACGAACCCGCGCTGGGTGCCATGCACGTCAGCCGGTCGCGTAGCTGACCGTTTCGACGGCCTTGTACACAGTGCGGGCTTTGTAAAAGCCGAGCCGGCGGTAGAGGCGGATGGCGCCCTCGTTCTGAGCGGTCACTTCCAGAAAGGCTCGCCGCAAGCCGGCACGCTGAAAGCCCTCCAGCGCCTTGAGCATCAGGCAGCTTCCCAAGCCGCGGCCGCGGTGTTCGGGCGTGATACCCAGGTTTTGCACGGCGCCCATGCCGGAGCGATCGCGGATGCCCTGAATGGTGCCGCAGCAGCCAGCCGGCTCGTCCTGTTCAGTGGCGTCGAGCGATTCGAGTGCCAGCAGCCAGGTCGCCTCGGGCAGAAAACCCTCCTTGTGAGCGATTTCGGTCATCAGCCGAACACAGCCATCGTAGTCGCCCAGACAGGGGAACACGTTGGCGTCGATTTCGGACCGAAAGCTGAGATACTTCGTTTCGGCGTGCGAGACCACCAAGTCCGGATTCCAGGCGAGCAAACGATAGCCCGGAGGTGCCACCGGCTCGGGCAACGAGCGCCCGAGGTCGATTTCCATCCGAAAACGCTTGAAGTAGGTGAGGCCCATCAGATTTGGCCCGTATAGCGAGCGGACGAAGTAGCCCGCGCCGTCCGGGTACGGTTGGCGCGCGAACCAGCGGCCCGGCCTCCGACTGTTTTCAAATGTATACGCCTACTGCGGGAACGTCAAATTGCCATCGATTCGGCACGGCAGACTCCCCCGGGGCGCAAGCAGGTTACCACCACCCAGTCATCGGCTTAGGCGGTTGGGGGAGAAGCAAATTTCTTACCCAGAGTGTTATAAGCGGTACGCTAAGCGCCGTGCGCCCGGGGGGCGGGTACCCCATAAAGCCGCGACCGGTGGTCGCGGGCTGCTTCCCGGTGGTCGCGGGCCGCTTCCCGGCGTCCGTGGCTCGATTCAGCCCGCAGCCTCGACAAGGTTGCGCAAAACGGCCAAATTGGTTTCATCGAGGTCCAGGCCGTCGCGGTCGCCCTTGGGGGTTTCCAGGTACATGGGAATCTCTTGAAAACGCTCGTCGTTGAGCAAATGGCGGAAGGCGTCCAGCCCGATCAAGCCCTCGCCGATATGCGCATGGCGATCGACGCGCGAACCCAGCGGCTTGAGGCTGTCGTTGACGTGTACCGCCTTGATGCGGTCGAGCCCAAAAGTGGTGTCCATTGCCCGCAGCGTCGCGCGATAGTCGCGCAGGCTGGCCAGCGGGTAGCCGGCGGCAAAGACGTGGCAGGTATCAATGCACACGCCCAGCCACGAGGCATCGCGCACGCCGTCGATGATAGTGGCCAGATGCTCGAAGCGGGCTCCCAGCGAGCTGCCCTGGCCGGCCGTGTTTTCCAACAGGCAGCCGGCCGTCAGATTGCCGGTCCGCTGCCGAACTTCGTCCAAGGCGGCGATAGTACGATCGAGGCCGCTTGCTTCCGTGCCGGTAGTGAACGCACCCGGGTGGGCCACCACCCAGGGAATGCCCAGCAGCGACGCCCGCTCCAGTTCTTCGACGAAAGCATCGATCGATTTGTGCCACAGCCCATCGTCGGGCGCGGCCAGATTAATGAGATACGAGTCGTGTGCCAATGGGTGCAACAGCCCTGCGTCGGCCACGGCCCGCTTGAACTGTTCGGCCTCCGGCGGCGTAATCGGCTTGGCTCGCCACTGGTTGTTGTTCTTCGTAAAGATTTGGATGCACTGGCAGCCGTGCAGCCGGCCGCTGTCGGCGGCCTTGTAATAGCCGCCGGCAATCGACATGTGAGCACCGAGCAATGGCAAGGCAGCGTCCCCCGGATCATGTCGCGGCTGCAAACACGGTAGGTTAGACCAACGACGATACGATGAGCAACGGGTAGGTGCCTCCAGCCGGATGCCTGCCCGGCACGCACGCCAGCCAAGCCGCCGCGATCCTTGCGATGGTTGGGTCGCTCGGCTAGGCTCTAGCCTTCTGGCCGGCCTAGCGGAAGTTTCGCTAGCATGTCACGGGCGGCCGGCAGGCGGATCCAGGGGGGAACTCGGGTTGGAACAATCGATTTTTTCGCATGTCTACCCCAACGGCCTGGTGCTGGTGGCCGAAGAGATGCAATCGCTCGAGTCGGCGGCCTTTACGTTTCGGGTGCCGGCCGGCTGCATTTACGAGCCGGCCGATCGCGGCGGCCTGGCCGGCCTGACCTGCGAAATGGCCCTGCGCGGGTCCGGCTCGCGCGACAACCGCCAGTTCATCAATGACCTGGACAACCTGGGCGTCGAGCGCGGCGAAAGCGTCTCGGATGCCCACACCAATTACAGCGGCGCCACGCTGGCCCGCTCGCTGCTGCCGACGCTGGCCATCTATGCCGACTTGCTGGAGCGGCCGCACCTGCCCGACGATCAGCTCGAGTCGGGCCGGCTGATCGCCTTGCAGGAGCTCAGCGCCGTCGAAGACGAGCCGGCCCAGAAGGTGATGCTCGAGCTGCGCCGCCGGCATTATCCCGACCCCTGGGGCCGGCCCAGCCAAGGCAGCGAACAGGGGCTGACCACCAGCAGCATGGACGAGATCCGCGCGTTCTTCCAGCAGCATTATCATCCCGACGGCACGATCCTGGGCATTGCCGGCCGGTTCGATTGGCCCCGGCTGCGCGACGCGGTCGGCGAGTTGCTGGCCGGCTGGAAGGCCGCGCCGCAGGCCGAGCCGAAGCAATCGCCGGTCGGCCCGCGCATCGCGCACCTCGAGCATGAATCGAACCAGACGCAGATCGGCGTGGCCTACCCGAGCGCCGCGTACCGCGATGCCGATTATTTCCAGGCCTGGGGCTCGGTCGGCGTGCTCAGCGGCGGCATGAGCTCGCGGCTGTTTACCGAGGTCCGCGAAAAGCGCGGGCTGTGCTACAGCGTTTATGCTTCGCACCATTCGCTCAAAGATCGCGGCGCCGTGATGTGCTACGCCGGCACCACGGCCGAGCGCGCCCAGGAAACGCTGGACGTGATGCTCGGCGAGTTGCGGCGGCTGGGCGACGGCGTCGAGCGCGAAGAACTCGCCCGACTGAAGGCGCGAATCAAAAGCGCGCTGATCATGCAGCAGGAGTCCAGTTCGTCGCGCAGCGCGGCGCTGGCGCGAGATTGGTTTTACCTGGGCCGCGTGCGAACGCTGGACGAACTCGGCCGGCTGGTCGACGAACTGAGTTGCGAGAGCATCAACGCGTATCTGGCCGAGCATCGGCCGCAAGACTTTACGATCGTCACGCTAGGCCCGCAGGCCTTGGAGGTGCCCGTTGCGGTTTCTTGAGCACACGCTGGCCAACGGCTTGGAAATCGTGGCCGAGTGCAATTCGGAGGCCCGCAGCACGGCCTTGGGTTTTTTCGTCAAGACCGGCTCGCGCGACGAAAGCGATGCGATCGCCGGCGTGAGCCATTTTCTCGAACACATGGTGTTCAAGGGCACTCCCACGCGCTCGGCCGACGACGTGAACCGCGAGTTCGACGAAATGGGGGCCCACTACAACGCGTTCACCAGCGAAGAAAAAACCGTCTACTACGCGGCCGTGCTGCCCGAGTATCTGCCGCCGGCCGTCGAGTTGCTGGCCGATATTATGCGGCCATCGCTGCGCGACGACGATTTCAACACCGAAAAGCAGGTGATCATCGAAGAAATCCGGATGTACGAGGACCAGCCCCCCTTCGGCGCCGACGACCGCTGCAAGGCCCTGCACTTCGGCCAGCACCCGCTGGCCCGCAGCGTGCTGGGCACGGTCGAGAGCATCACGAACCTGCCGGTGGACGCGATGCGGGAATACTTTCAGCGCCGCTATAGCCCGGGCAATATCGCGCTGGTGGCCGCGGGACAGATCGACTTCGATCAACTGGTGGCCATTGCCGATCGCGCGTGCGGCGCGTGGCAGCCGATCAAGGCGCCGCGGGCGATCATGCCGGCCGATCCGGCCTCGCATTTTGCCTGCGTGGTGCGCGACACGGCGACGCAGGAATATGTCATTCAATTGGCCAACGGCCCTTCGGCCACCGACAAGGACCGCTTTGCCGCCAAGCTGCTGGCCACGATCCTGGGCGACGACACGGGCAGCCGGCTGTATTGGGAGATTGTCGATCCTGGCCATGCGGAAAGTGCTTCGCTCAGCCATCACGATTATCATGGCACCGGCCTATACGGCACCTACCTGGCCTGCTCGCCGGAAAACACGCAAGAAAACATGCAACGCGTGCTCGATATCTACCGCCAGGCCGAAGGCGACGGCTGCACGTCCGAAGAGCTGGACCAGGCAAAAAACAAAATCAATGCCCGGGTCGTGCTCAGCAGCGAACGGCCGCGCGGGCGGCTATTCAACGTCGGGGCCAATTGGACCTACCGGCACGAGTACCGTTCGGTGAAAGACGATCTCGACGCCGTCGAGCGCGTCACGCTCGCAGACATTGGCCGAGTGCTCGCCCGGTACCCACTCTCGGTCAACACCACGATGGCCATCGGGCCGATCGGCGGTTTGCAGGCGCCGAAATAGGGTGCCGGCCGCGGTGGCTCGGTTCAAATCCTGTCGCCCCGACTATTTGTAGAACGAAGCCCTTCGGCGAAGTCGCCGAAGGGCTTTTCTTATATACCGGCGACGCCTCCTGTTATAATCGTCCGCGGCATCCTTTTTTACCTATTTTGCTCTACCTGTCGCCAGCCAACAGTGCGAGAACTCATTCAACGATTTGCAGCGATGCGTCGCAATCATCCCGCTTGGTTGCTGCTTGCTTCGCCGCGAGGTCCGTTGATGTTGGCCAGCTTGAAAACGCTTTTGGAAGCTCACCCCAACGGAATCGAATTCGAGGACGCGGTCGAACAATTGGCCACCGTGTTTGCCGACAACGCCCATGACGGCGATTATGAGTTGGACGATGACCATCCGCTGGCTGCTCGGCGCGAACTTCGGCTTTGGCTCAAGCGCGGCCTGATCGTCGAACGCAACGGCCAGGTGCTTGCGACCGACGCTTTGCAGCGATCGTTGCAGTTTCTTGATTTGATTCAAGATAACACGATGACCTCGACGGCATCGCGATTGGCGACGGTGCAACGCGCGATCGAAAATCTGGAAGTGCAATTGAATCGCAGTCAGTCCGAACGCGAAGAATCCCTCACGGCGAGAATTGACGCGCTCAAGAACGAATTGACCGCAGTCCGAGCGGGCGAGTTCGAGGTGCTCGACGGTCCGCAAGCCGAGGAGGGCATCCGAGAGGTCTATCAACTGGCAATCAGTTTGCAGGCCGATTTCCGCCGCGTCGAAGACTCGTACCGTGAAGCCGATCGCATGCTGCGGCAACGGATTATTGGCGAGAAGCAGAACCGCGGTCAAATTGTCGATGAGCTGCTGACCGGTCATGAGGCGCTAATTCAGACAAGCGAAGGGCAGGTGTTCGAGGGCTTTTACGCGCAACTGGTAAAGACAACCGAGATCGGCGAAATGAAGGCGCGGCTGCGTTCGATCCTTGCCAACAACAATACGGACCAAGCGCTTCATCGGAAGCAAAAAACCGATCTGCGGCAACTCGTATCGCGATTAGTGCAGGAATCGGAACGTGTCATTCAAGCCCGTGCGAAGAGCGAACGCGACGTGCGAGGATTTCTCAAATCCGGATTTGCCGACGAACATATGCGAGTCGGCGCGATGTTGCAGGACATCTTTCATGCCGCGCTGGAAGTCGATTGGCAGTCACAAGCGGTGCGTCGCCGGCCTAGCCCGCTTCCGCCGCTCGCCATGTCGCTGGGCAGTCTGCCTTTGATCGAAAGACTTCTCGTAAAGCAGTTCGACCAAGGCGGCAATGGCGAGATCGATTTGACGGTTTCCGAGGCCGATCTGGCGGCAATGGATGGCGAGTTGTTACAGGCCTTGCAAACGCTGAACCGGGCCCGGCTTTTTGAAGCGACCGTTGCTCATCTTCAAGCCTCCGGCAAGCCGCTGACCCTCGGCGAACTTGCAAAGGCGCTGCCTCCGACCCACGACCTGGAGACGCTGGCGTATTGGTTGGCAATGGCCCGCCAGGCCGGCATAACCGTTGCCGAACGAACCGAGTCGATCGACCTAAGGGACGAAAGCGACGTTTGGACGCGCTTTCACGTTCCGGCCCTCGAACTGGACCACGAATCCGTCAGGAAGTTGGACCCCGGAGGGCTCGAATGAAGAATGTATTCGACCGCATGGTTACGGAGGACAAGGATGCTTTTGAACCGGCCGGCGACGGCGTCGCCCAGCCGCCCATGAATGGCGCTGCCCTTGCCGACTCCGAGGAAGGCGCTATTCGAACTTCGGCTGAAGTCAAGGAAGTCATCCAAGAGCTGCTCAAGCACGGGAACATCGAAGAGGCGCCGGGCTCGAATCTATTTCGCCGCGCAATAACGCACGAGGGCGCGGTTTCCGCCGCCTTGGAGCCGCTCGATCTCGTATTGCGCCTTGACTCGCATCGTGGAGTTGCATTCTTGGCCGTTGCGCAACCCGCCAAGGAGCACACCGGCGGCGACGAAGGCTGGGCACATCCCTTAGTTCGGAGGCAGCGCCTCACGCTCGAACAGTCTTTATTGATCGCGTTGCTTCGGCAGGCGTTCGTAGTGCATGAGCAAGAATCGGGCGTGGGACAAAACGCGGCAACGATCGCAGTCGATGAACTGCTGCCGCACTTCATGGCGTATGCCGGAGATTCTGGCAGCGATGCGAAAAACGAGAATCGCTTGTTGAGCCTGTTGGATCAATTGAAGACTCACGGAATTGTGTCCGAGGTAGACAAGAAACAGGAAGTGGTCATTCGCCCGCTGATTGCCCATTTGGCGAATCCGGACTCGCTCGCAGCTTTGCTCGTGCTGCTTAAGAATCAACGCCACACCCTGGACGCAGTGGAGCGAGAAGACTAATGCCGGATCGTCAGTTGCAATTGGTGCCGGTGGACGACGGCCCCGCAACAAAAGATGCTTCGTACCTACTCCAGCGGTTGGAAGTGTTCAACTGGGGGCCGTTTTGCGGTTTGCACCGAGCCATCTTCGATTCGCGCGGGACCGCCATCATTGGGCCCACCGGCAGCGGCAAGACGACACTTGTCGACGCGCTGATGACACTCCTTGTGGGGCAGCCGCGATACAATCTCGCCTCAACAGGCGGGCACGAGAGCGATCGCACGTTGATTTCGTACGTTCGCGGCGAACTTGCCGGCGACGGCACGGACGGCCACGAGGAGGTTCTGCGACCCGGTAAAACCATGACGGGTATCTGCGCCACCTATAGCGGCGGCGAGCAGATCATCCGCCTGGCGGGCTTGCTTTGGACGGAAGGCGCCAGCAATGCCACCGACGACCTGAAGCGGCGCTGGTTGTTCTCGCTGGCGGAAGACCAGTCACTGGAGCAGTGGTTGCGATTGCTGCACGGCGACGGGATCCGCGACTTGATGCGGATGGGGCGCGAAACGGCCGACCTGCAAATCTTCGACAGCAAAAAAGCGTATCTGGCGCGCGTTCGCAAGTTCTTTGAAGTGGGCGAAAACGCGTTCACGCTGCTGAATCGGGCCGCTGGCTTGAAGCAACTCAACAGCATCGACGAAGTCTTTCGCGAACTCGTATTGGACGACCGCTCCGCGTTCGAGCGCGCGCTCGAAGTGGCCGGCGAGTTCGACAATCTAGCCGCCATTCATGCTGAATTGGAAACGGCGCGGAGGCAACAAGAGTCGCTGGTTCCGGTTGCCGAAGAGCATCAAAGGCTGCTAAACGCTCGAAAGAAAGCCGAGCGTTTTCGGACGTTGAAACGGATCGTCCCCGTCTGGTTTGCCGTCATCGGTCGAGAGAAATGGTCGGAAGTAATGACGCAACTCTCCCTTGAGTGCGGCAAACTCCAAAATGAGTTGACCCAAGAGCGAGACAAAGAAAAGGCATGCGCGGGCCGCGTCGATACCCTGCGGCAACGCTATCTCGAACTGGGCGGCGACGTGATCGCTGAATTGGAAAACAACATCGAACTCCAAAAAGAGCGCGTCAAGGAAAAATCCAAACACGCTACGAACTACCGTATTCTGATCAAACCGTTCAAGCTGAGCGACGAACTCAGCGCGGAAATACTTGGTCGCAATCAAGCATGGCTACGCGGTCATCGTGCCGAGGCGCAGCAACGGCACAACCACAAACAGGAAGAGGCGCTGGCCGCCCTGTCCCAGCAGCGGGAACAAGAAGCAAGGCTCAGCCAAATCGAGTCGACGCTGCGGAAAGTGCAATCGCGGCCCGGCTCGAACATTCCGCCGCCATTTCAGGACTTTCGCGCGGAATTGGCGGCACAGCTTTCCCTGAGCGAGGCCGACTTGCCATTTCTGGCGGAGCTTGTCGAGGTGAAGCCGGAAGAAACGGAGTGGCGCGGGGCAATCGAACGCGCGATCGGCTCGGAGCGCCTCCGAGTGCTCGTTCCCGAAAGCCGTATCGATGCCGCACTGCGATGGGTCAACGATCGCGATAACCGGCTCCACGTGCGTTTGCAGCGTGCGCGGCAAGATCAGGAACTCACGGCATTT
>DATCFX010000292.1:0-3360 GCA_036509275.1 Pirellulales bacterium
CTTGCGAGCGTATCCCAACCAGATCATCGGCATCGAAGGCCATACCGACTCCGATCCGGTCCGCTCGAACAATTGGTCCAGCAATCATCAGCTCTCCATCGGCCGGGCCATGGCCGTCTACGATCACCTGGTCGGCCGCTCGCACGTGTATCCGGGCCAACTGTTCGTCGTGGGCCACGGAGCCAACCATCCGGTCGTCAGCAACGGCACCGCCGCCGGCAAGCAGCGCAACCGCCGCGTCGAACTGGTTGTCTATCCCGACCGGGTCCCCGGCAGGTAGAATAAACGCCGCCGCGCGCGCGTAGCGGAAGTCGTGAGACTTCCGGCGCATTTGCCGGCAATCTCTCGGAATTCTTACGAATTCCGCTACCGGACCATGTCTTTCGGAATTCTCACGAATTCCGCTACGGAACTATGATCGCGATCATCGACTACGGGATGGGCAACCTGCGGAGCGTGCAAAAGGGCTTCGAAAAGGTCGGGCATGCGGCCGTCATCACCAGCGACCCGGCCGAAGTGGCGCGAGCCGACAGAGTCGTGCTGCCGGGCGTCGGCGCCTTTGCCGATGCCATGCACGAATTGCGCAGCCGCAAGCTGATCGCGCCGGTGCGGACGGCGATCGAGTCGGGCAAGCCGTTTTTGGGCATCTGCCTGGGGCTGCAACTGCTGTTTGACGTGGGCCACGAAGACGGGCGGCACGAGGGCTTGGGAGTGCTGGCCGGCGAAGTGGTCCGCTTCCGCGTTCCGCCCGAGTATAAAGTGCCGCACATGGGCTGGAACCAGTTGAGCCTGCGTCAGGCCTCGCCGCTGTTTGCGGGGCTGGGCGACGGGACCTACGTGTATTTCGTGCATTCGTACTACGTCGTGCCGCGCGACCGGCAGGTGATCGCGGCCGAGACGAACTATCCCGAGCCGTTTTGTTCGGCCGTGTTCAGCGGCAACATCATGGCCACGCAGTTCCATCCCGAAAAGAGCCAGGCCGACGGCCTGCGCATGCTCCGCAACTTCGCCGAGTGGGGCTAACGGCGAGCGGCAAGCGCCAGCTTGCCGGGGTAAAGGCGGCGGCATGCCCACGCGGCGTGGGCACGGCACCCTTGTGGCCAGCCGTTGCTCGTTCGCGGTCCTTTTTCCGGCCGGTTGCAGCGGGGGATTTCTGTGTCATATTAGGGAGGCGTTTTGCTGCCCAACAGCGCACGCTCGCGTGCGCACGCTTTGCCACTGGCGGAGACCACCGAGCCCCATGCAGATCTGGCCGGCTATCGACCTGCGCGGCGGCAAATGCGTACGGCTCAAGCAGGGCGACTACGCGCAGGAAACGGTGTTTGGCGAAGACCCCGTCGCCATGGCCCGGCATTGGGCGGCTGCAGGTGCCCAGCACCTGCACCTGGTCGACTTGGACGGGGCCCGCGACGGCCGGCTGGTCAATCGCCCGGCGTTGCGGGCCATTGTCGAGGCCCTGAAAATCCCCTGCGAATTGGGCGGCGGCGTGCGCGACGAGCGGACGATCGCCGAGCTGCTTGAATTGGGCCTCAGCCGCCTGGTCATCGGCACCCGGGCTCTTCGCGAGCCGGACTGGTTCCGCGGCATGTGCCAGCGCTTTCCGCATCAACTTGTGCTGGGGCTCGATGCGCGCGACGGCCGCGTGGCCACTGACGGCTGGCTCAAGACCAGCAACGTGGCCGCCACGGAGTTGGCCCAACACTTCGCCGATTTGCCGCTGGCCGCCGTGATTTACACCGATATCGCCACCGACGGCATGCTCGCCGGGCCGAACTTGGAAGCACTGGCCGAAATGCGGCAGGCCATCGACCTGCCGCTCGTCGCTTCCGGCGGCGTGACCAGCGCTGACGACGTGACCGCCCTGCGGCGATTGGGCATGACCGGCTGTATCATCGGCCGGGCCTTGTACGAAAACACCATCACGATGGCCGAGGCCCTAACCGCCTCCCATGCACCGACACCTGGACCATAAAGCCGCGACCGCTGGTCGCGGGCTCTCGATCAATCGCGCCACAATCGTGAAAAGGGACCACCTTCTATGGCCAAGTACAACGTCGAGGATATCCGCAACATCGCCTTTTGCGGCCACGGCTCCAGCGGCAAGACAACGCTCGTGGACACGCTGCTGGTGCGGACCAAGGCCGTCGACCATCCGGCCAGCGTCGACAACGGCACCAGCATCTGCGATTTCGATGAAGAGGAAAAAGCCCACAAGCATACGATCGAAGCCAAGGTCGTACACTTCGACTACGGCGGCAAGCATTTCCAGGTGATCGACACGCCGGGCTATCCCGACTTCATCGGCCAGACGCTCGAGGCCCTGCGCGGCGTGGACACGGCGGCCATTGTGATCAACGCCCATTCGGGCATCGAGGTCAACACGCGGCGGGTGTTCGAGGAGGCCGGCAAAGAGGGGCTGGGCCGCATTCTGATCATCGACAAGATGGACTCGGAGAACATCGATTTTCCCGGCCTGCTGGGAAGAATCCGCGAGGCTTTTGGGCCGCAATGCGTGCCGTTCGACGTGCCGGTGGGCGGCGGGCAGGACTTTAGCGCCGTGATCGACGAACTGCACGTGCCGGCCAATGCCAAGGGCGCGCTGGTCGACGCCGCCGCCATTCACACCGAGCTGATCGAGAACATCATCGAGATCGACGAAGCGGCCACGGAGCATTATTTCGAAGGCGTCGAACCCTCGGACGACGAGCTCCAGCGGCTGGTCGTCGACGCCGTGGCCAGAGGCCACTTGATTCCCATCATGTGCGTCTCGGCCAAGACTGGCGTGGGCATGGACGAGCTGATGAGCGACCTGGCGCTGTGCGCCGTGCCGCCCGGCAAGATCCAGCGCGTCGCGCGGCGCGAAGATGGCCAGCGCGTCGAGCTGACCGCCGATCCGGCCGGCCCGCTTGTGGCCCAAGTGTTCAAAACGCGCATCGACCCGTTCGTGCAGCGGCTGAGCTTTATCCGCGTCTACAGCGGCACGCTCAAGAAGGAAACTACCGTGTCGATCGCCGGCGCCAGGAAGGGGACCAAGCTCCATCAACTGTTCAAAGTGCAGGCCAACGTCACCGAGCCGGTGGACGAAGCCGGGCCGGGCGACATTGTGGCCGTCGCCAAGAACGAAGACCTGCACGTGGGCTCGGTGCTGGGTGAGCTGACGATGGACGAGATTCACTTCCCCACGCCGATGGTCGGGCTGGCCGTCACACCCAAGAGCCGCGGCGACGAAGGCAAGCTCTCCGGTGCCCTGCACAAGCTGGTCGAGGAAGACCCCACGCTACGCGTCGAGCACGATCCGCAGACCCATGAACTCGTGATCAACGGCATGAGCGAGCTGCACCCGC
Source organism: Pirellulales bacterium (assembly GCA_036509275.1). Lineage (GTDB taxonomy): Bacteria > Planctomycetota > Planctomycetia > Pirellulales > PNKZ01 > DATATB01. Next base: position 3,345 of record DATCFX010000292.1, read on the forward strand.
AGATGATTCGCGAGCG
>DATCFX010000293.1:0-3634 GCA_036509275.1 Pirellulales bacterium
TTTACGAGTTCACCAGTCAACCCGGCGTCGTGTTACGGCTGCATTTGCTGCGGAGAGACGGCGGCGAAAAGACCAAGGAAACTTATCTTTCCGTCAGCGACGCAAAAGGTTGGCATGATTGGGTAGAGGGGTTGCGGCCACACTTCTCCTCGGAACTGCGCGACGAGCCCGCATCAAGCGGAGCGAAGGAGGCCCCTTCGTACTCCGCGCTTCTCGAAACGACGAACGCGCAATTGGTGGCCTTCGCCCCACGCGGCATCGGCCGCTCGGCCTGGGATGGTAGCCCCAAAAAGCAGGCTCAGATTCGTCGCCGCTTCATGCTGCTGGGCCAGACGCTGGAAAGCATGCAGGTCTGGGACATCCGCCGCGCGATGCAGGCGCTGCGCAGCCTGCCCGACGCACAGGGCATTCCGGTGACGATTGTCGGCAGCGGCGAATCAGCAGCGATGGCGTTGTATGCCTCGCTGTTCGAGCCGCCGGTAGACAGGCTCGTTTTCACAAAGCTTCCCAGATCGCACCGCGACGGCCCGAATTTTTTGAACATTCTCCGCTTCCTCGATATGCCCCAAGCGGTGGCCCTGGCCGCCGAGCGGTCGCCGCTGGTGCTGTTTAGTCGGGACTCCGCGGACCTCCACCTTGTGCCGGCGCGCTCCGTTGCACAATTCGGCGTGCCCCAGCCGCCAGAGTGGGAGTACCCAATCGCCGTCGCCAAGAGTCTGGACTGGAAGCCCGAGCAGCTTCAATTTCAGTTTGACGAGATCAAACCGCCGGCCGACAAAAAGTAGGGTGGGCATCGCCCACCGACGTACCCAGCCGAAACAGTCAAGGGAAACCATTCTCGCCATGTTCGCTTGCAACAAAGATCAAGATCTCGTCCGCGCGGTGCTCGCCATCCTGGCCGCCGCGCCGCTAATGCTCATTGCGCCATGCCAGGCGGCCGAGACGCCGACGCGGCCGAATATCGTGGTCGTCCTGGCCGACGATATGGGTTTCAGCGACCTGGGCTGCTACGGCAGCGAGATCCCTACGCCGAACCTGGATCAGCTCGCCGCCGGCGGTTTGCAGTTCACGCAGTTCTACAATTCGCCGCGCTGCAGCCCGACGCGGGCCGCGCTGCTCACCGGCTTGTATCCCCACCAGGCCGGCATGGGCTGGCTCGATGGCAAGGTCGAGCCGCAGTCGCGCGGTTTTCACGGCCGCCTGATGCCGCGCTCGGTCACGATCGCCGAAGTGCTCGGCCAGGCCGGCTATTTCACCGCCATGACCGGCAAGTGGCACCTCGGCCAGCAAAACGGCACGCCGCCCTGGAAACGCGGCTTCATGCGATCGCTCAATTCGCGCTATGGCGAAGTCTATTTCCCGAAGGAAAAGGATCGCCGCGGCACCGAGTCGCTGTTCCTCAACGGTAAGGAAATCCCCAAAGATTCGCCGGAACTCGGAACCGACTGGTACTCGACCGACTTGTTCACCGAGTGGGGATTGAAGTTCATCGACGAAGCCCGGGCCGAGAACAAGTCGTTCTTCCTGTATCTCGCGCAGGGCGCCGTGCATTTTCCGCTGCGTGCCCCAGCCGACACCATCGAGCATTATCGCGGCAAGTACATGCAGGGCTGGGACCAACTCCGCGCGGCACGTCACGCGCGGCAGATTCAGATGGGCATCGTGGACTCCAAGTGGCCGCTCACGCCGCGCCCCAGCCAATCGCCGGCCTGGGACACGTATTCGCTCAAAGAGCAAAAGCGATTTGACGAAATCATGGCGGTCTATGCCGCGATGATCGAGCGGCTGGATCGTAGCATGGGCCTGTTAGTGGACGGGTTGAAGGCTCGCGGCTTGCTCGACAACACGCTGCTGGTTTTTCTGAGTGACAATGGCGGCAATGCCGAAAGCGGCCCCAATGGCGTCACGCGCGGCCCCGGCCCCGTCGGCAGCCCGCAGTCGTACGTCTTGCTCGGCATGAACTGGGCCACGCTCGCCAACACGCCGTTCTTCCGCTACAAGCACTTCACCCACGAAGGCGGCATCAGTTCGCCCTTTATCGTGCATTGGCCCAGCGGCATCGCTGCCCCGCGCCGCGGAAGCCTCGAAAAACAGCCCGCGCACCTGGTCGACCTCATGGCCACGGCCGTGGACCTGGCCGGGGCGAAATATCCGAGCGAGTTCAAAGGAAATCAGATCCTGCCGATGGAGGGCGTGACGCTGCGGCCGGCTTTTGCCGGCAAACCGCTGGAGCGGAAGCAGCCGATCTTTTGGGAACACGAAGGCAACAAGGCAGTGCGCGACGGCCGCTGGAAGCTGGTGCAAAAATGGCGCGCCCCTTGGGAACTGTACGACCTGGAAGCCGACCGCACCGAGCAGCACAATCTCATCGCCGAGCACAGCGACATCGCCGCCAGGCTCGAAACCGCCTGGAACCAATGGGCCGCGCGAGCCTTTGTCGACACCTGGACGGGCCCCGACCACACCGATTGGGGACAAGATCTCAAGTAAGGCAACGCGCCGCATCCGATCGGCAGCCGGCGCAGACGAGTGGGCGCTGAAGCGTTGCCGACCAGCCAGGCCTTGCAACAGAACTTAGACCCGGCACGAGGAGTTGCCCGTGCGTGCCCTCAGCCTGTTGCTGGCCCTGTTCGTCGCCAATCTCTTGTTCTCGGCCGCGTGCTTATGGTTGCTAGGCCGCAGTCTGAAACTATCGCGACTTTCCTTTGTCCGGTTCCTGGGAGCTTGGCTGGCCTTGTTTCTGGGAGGTGTTATCGCTCCGGCTGTCGTTAGCACCGTTTTGGTCTCGGCGATCATTCGTCCGTACTGCTGCGAAGCTTTCAGGATTCGGGCCAATTCAATGGCGCCCACGCTGGTTGACGAGCACCGCGTCGCGGTCTGTCCGCGCTGCGGCGGCCAATTGATCTTGCCCTTGCCTCCGCCGGGCGTGCGGCACCCGGCCCCGGAAGAAGGAATCTGCTGTGCATGCCTGCGGACCAGCACCGTAGACGCCAGTGATGGGCCCATCGCGCCGGCGGATCGAGTCATTCTCGACAAGCAATACGAGCCCGCGAGATGGGATCTGGTGATTTTTAACGTGTCCGATGAGTTCACCGACGGGCATGTTAAATTCGCCAAGCGGGTCGTCGGCATGCCGGGCGAAAAGGTGTTCATCGAAGACGGCCGGATCCATGTGAACGGGAAGCCGATCGATCTGCCCGCCGCATTGCACGGCTTGCAATACGTGGCATTTCCTGACGCAGAATTCGGCTCGCGTGAAACCCCGTGGCGGCTGGGCACCGGCGAGTATTGCCTGCTCGGCGATTTTTCCAACCGAGCCAAGGATTCCCGGTTTCTCGGGCCGGTGTCTCGGGACGACATCCTCGGCGTGATTACCGCACGCTACTGGCCGCCAGCGCGCTGGAAGGTCTTTAAGTGACCGGCAATTGCGGCCCGGCTGACTGCTATGACGATCAACCGCCGCCTGCAAGGACCAGACGCGGTAACCCGCGCTCGCTTACTTCTGCGACGTGGAAACCCGAACCGGGGCCAGGGCTTCGCTGGGCTGGCTGCTCTTGAACTTGCAGCCGCAACTCCAGCAGCGGTAGGTCGGCTTCCAGAGCAGCATGGCGGCGCCGGCCGGAAAAAAGATCAC
>DATCFX010000294.1:0-1039 GCA_036509275.1 Pirellulales bacterium
AGGGGGCGGTCCCGGCGCGGCTTGCGCAGGACCTCAAAACCCGCCTTCTCCAGCAGCGCGCCCAGCGTGCTGCCGTCGAACAAAAACGTGTGATAACCGTGGCGGAAGCCGTTCCAGGCCCGGCCGTGCATGCGGTAAGCCGGGCCGCCGAACTTCGGCGTGCGCATGACGATCACGCCGCCGGGCCGCAGAATGCCGTTTGCCTGGCGGAGCACGGCCAGTGGACTGCCCAGGTGCTCGATCACGGCATCCATCAGGATCACGTCGAACGATTCGGGCGGCACGTCGGCCGCTTCGAACGTGGACTCGATGACTTGCAACCCGCGCTGGCGCGCCTTTGCGGCGCCTAGCGGAGAGGGCTCGAGACCAACCACTTCGGCGTAGTATCGCCGGACGATGGGCAGCAGCATGCCGTCGCCACAGCCCACTTCGAGAAAGCGGCCGCGGGGCAGCAGGCGGTGCGTGGCCCGCACCAGTCGCTCGGCGGACGAGCCCAGCAGGGCGCGGCGCAGCGATTCGCGCAATTGCTTGATCCACCGCCAGCGGCGCGGACGGCGGCGGCTGCCGCTCCACCAGTCGCCTGCGTTTGGAAGTTCATGCGCGGCGGGAACCGGGTGCAAGCAAACCAGCCGGCAGGTTTCGCACTGCCAAACACAAAGCTCGATGCTCGCCGGGTTCCAGGCATCGCCCACCGGCCACTGGTGCAGCGGCCGCCGCCGCAGGCCGCCGCACAGATCGCAGGCCCAGCCTGGCGGCTCGCTCGATGGGCGAGCCACAGCGGTGGCGTCGTCATGCTCGACGATGACACTCATTGAAGCCTCCATGCCGTTTGGGCATCAGATTTGTAGGTCGGCACCTACGTTTTTCCGTACCCAGTCCCTTTAGGGCTGGGGTTGCGCGAGCACTGCGCGTTTGCCCTCTTTTTCCGACGCGGCCAATGGCCGCGTCGGAAAAAGAGGGCAGATCTTGGGCGTGGCCGAAAAATCCCAGCCCTCGAAGGGACTGGGCTACGGAAAACGGCAAAGCAGAAACCGCGTGA
>DATCFX010000295.1:0-5148 GCA_036509275.1 Pirellulales bacterium
CCAGGCCGGTGGTGAGTCCATAGAGCATGTCGGCGGCGGCCGTGTCTCCCAGCGTGCCCAACTCCTGAATGTCGCGCAGACCGACGGCGAACACGTTGTTGAAGGTCGCTTCATCCACGCCGCACAACACGGCCGAGAGCACGTGCTCGCTTTGCATCGTGCCGTCGGGCCCCAGCAGGCGCAGGTCGCCCTCGATCGGGTCGTGGCCGCCGTCGCGCCGCACGATTTCGAAATCGCCCTGCGGCGACTTGATCGCCAGGCTGCCGCCGCCACTAGCGCCGGAGACGGGCGGCAGGTAGCGCTTGCGGCGGCCGGGCGCGAAGCCAAAAATCATCGAGCGGATGAATTCCAGCAGCGTCGTCTTGCCGGCCTCGTTGGGGCCGTAAAACACGGTCAGCTTGCGGTCCAACTCGCCCAGGTCGAGATGCGACCAGATGCCGAACCCTTCGATTTTGACATTCGCGATCTTCACGCGTGGGTCTCCTCCCCGGTAAGCAAGTCGGCCCCCAGCAGGGCCGCATGGCGAAGCACGCGAGCGCGCAGCGGCGCATCGTCCAGACGCACTGCGTCGGTCCAGTTACCGCCGGCTTGCCGCCGGCTAAGATACGCTTCGAGATCCAGGTCGTCGCCGGCCGCGCCGGGTTGCTGCTCGCGCACCAACCGCAGGAACTCGCCCAGGATGGTCTCCTGCTCGTACCACTCCTCGGGCAGCTCGGCGGCCGGTTCGAACTCCAACGACACGCTCCACAGGCTCGTGGGCCGGTGGCCGTAGTCGCCGCGCAGCCGCGCGAGCACTTCGCGGCCCAACTGCCCGCGCCGCACCGCCGCGGCGATCGGCCCGGTGCCGGTCACGTGCCACGACACCAGCAAGGCCACGCCGGGATTGGCCGCCGACAATTCTTGCAGCCGCGCGTCGAACATGCGTTCCAACTGCGGCTGCGTGGTCGAGGCGTCGACGTGCAGCCGCTGGCTGATCCAGCGGAACGCGTCCGTGGGCAGCAGCGCGAGCCGTAGTTCGCTGCCCGGTTCGTGGCTGACCAGCGTGCAACCGTGCGGGCCCGTTTCGGCCGGCTCGCGGCCTTGGGTGGTGCCACAATAATGCGCGACGCACGGAGCCGAAAGCGGCGTGGCCGGCGCGTGCGCCGAGCCCAGCGCCCAGTAATGAATGCTGCGCGTGGCCAGCGCCGCCGGATCGGCCGCGCCGTAAGCCACCGCGACGGAAAACAGCGCACCCTTGTCCGGCCAGAAATCGGCCGCGCGGATCTTACGCCGCCGCGCAAAGCTCTGACCGGTCACGTGACACACCGGCCGGCCGTCGCGCAGCTCGACGTATTCCTCGGGCCGCGACGGCGAAAAGGTCCGCACGTTGGCCGGCAACCGCAGTTCAGTGGGCCAGTCGGCCGGCGAGTCGACCTCGCCGGCTGCCCAATAGACGTTCTTTCCGGCCACGGCCAGCCGCTCGCATTGCTCAATCAAGAACAGCAATCCGCGCGGGCCGGCCAGGTGTGGGTGAATCAAATCGCCAGACAGCGCCAGGAACTGCGCGTCGTGTTCGAGCACGGCGTCGAACACCTTTTGGGCTGCCCGATACGGAGCATCGATGAACGCGTCGCGCAAGTGGTCCGGCACTTCGCTGACGCCGATGAGCGGGCGTTCAAGGTGGAAGTCGCCGGCATGCACAAAACGCAGCGGCCGATCGGCCATAAGACGCCTCCTTGCATATTGTCGAACCCTCCCGCGACCTTGCGAGCAGCTAGTATAGGAACTGGCGGCAAAATCGACTAGGCCGATTGGGGGAGCCGGCTGGCTGCTGGCAAGGTAGCAGAATTATGAGCATTCCGATGGTGGAGAACACAACTCCGCCATGCCGGAAGTCGCACGACTTCCGCTACTGGCGCGGCCGGAAGTTGCACGACTTCCGCTACTGGCGCAGGGTGTCAGCCTCGGGAGTTACGGCCTTTGGCCGACTTTTTCTTCGTCGGGCGGGCTGAGCGCGGGGGCGGCGCAGGGCCAGTTCCGCCGCGCAACGTTTGCCGGGCCTGTTGGAGGGCCTGAATGGCCTGGGGATTGTCGGCCTTGCCGGTGAGTTCGAACAGAAAACGGCTGGGGATTGTCGGCCGACTTTTGCCCCATTTGTTGCGGGCCAGCGCCATGGTCAGGGTCAGCCGATCGCGAGCCCGGGTCACGCCGACGTAGCACAGCCGGCGCTCTTCGTCGATGGCCGAACCCTCGGCGGCCACCGAGCGGTGATGCGGCAGCAGGCCCTCTTCCATGCCCACCAGGTAGACCTGCGGAAACTCCAGCCCCTTGGCGCTGTGCAGGGTCATGAGTGCGATGGCGTTGCGGGCTAGTTGCGATTCCTTGTCCTTCTGGTCCTCGCGTCCGGAAATCGCAATTTCGTCCAAAAATCCGGAGAGCGTCGGCTGCTTGGCCCGCTGTTGGTAGGAACCCAGCGCGTTGACGACCTCTTCGACGGCGTTCCAGCGCGCCAATTGATCGGCGGGCTCTTTGTACAGCCGATTGATCTCGCCCTGGTAGTTGATCTTATGGATCAGATCAGAGATGGCGTCGACGAGCGGTTCGCGCTCCAGCCGCTGCCGAAAGCCTTCTGCCAGCGCCACAAATTTTGCCGCGCCCTCGACCGCGGCCAATGGCAGGCCGGGTATCTGGGCGGCGTGCGGCAGCACTTCGCCCAGCGGTTGGCCGATTTCCACCGCTCGGGCCAGCAGCGTTTCGACCGCTTTGGGGCCGATGCCGCGAGCCGGCGTGTTCAACACGCGCAGCAGTGAAACTTCGTCGCGCGGCTGGGCCAGCACTTTGAGATAGGCCACGATATCGCGCACTTCCTTGCGATCGTAAAACGACATGCCGCCGATCAGCGTGTAAGGCAGATCGGCGCGGCGCAGCTCGGCCTCGAAAGCCCGGGGCTGTTCGTTGGTGCGAAACAGAATGGCGATCTCGCGCGGCTCGGCCAGTTTGCGAACGATCTGCGAGCGGATGTCGGCGACGATCTGCTCGGCTTCGGTCGTCTCGTCGGGAAATTGCAGGACGCGCGGCGCTTCGCCTTCCGTGCGGTAGGCCCGCAGCACCTTGTCGTGCCGGTGCTTGTTGAAGGCGATCAAGCGGTTGGCCAGGGCCAAAATGGCATCGGTCGAGCGGTAATTGTCTTCGAGCCGCACGACCTTGGCCTCGGGCCAATCGCGGCGAAACTCGAGGATGTGGGTCACTTCCGCGCCGCGCCAGCCGTAAATCGACTGGTCGTCGTCGCCCACCACGCACAAGTTCCGGTGGCCGCCGGCCAGGGCCTTGATGATCCGGTACTGCGAGCCGTTGGTGTCCTGGTACTCGTCGACCAGCAGATGCCGGAACCGCTGGACCTCGTGTTGCCGCACTTCGGCAAAATTGGAGAACAGCTCTTCGGTACACAGCAGCAGATCGTCGAAATCGACGGCGCCGGCCGCCTTGAGCGTGGCCTGGTAGCGGCGATAGCCCATCGCCGCCAGGTGCTCTTTATCCGTCTCGGCGATCGAGGCCGCGGCCTCGGGCCGCACGCAGGCCGTCTTCCAGCGGCTGATCTGGTTGACCAGATCGCCGGGCCGCATCACGGCCGACGGCACGCGAATATCTCGCAGCGCCTCGCGGGCCACGCTCTCCTGGTCGCCGCGATCGTAAATGGCGAACGCGTCGGGATAGCCCAGGCGGCGAATATGCCGCCGCAGCACGCGCACGCAGAGCGCGTGAAACGTGGAGATTTCCGGTTTGTTCTTTTGCCGCTTGCCCAGCAGCTCGGCGGCCCGCTGCTGCATTTCGCCAGCCGCCTTGTTAGTAAAGGTGACGGCCAGGATCTGCTCGGGCCGCACGCCGTGGCGAATGAGATTGGCGATGCGGAACGTGACCACCCGCGTCTTGCCCGTGCCCGCCCCGGCCAGCACCAGCAGCGGGCCGGCGAGCGTATTCACCGCCTCGTGCTGTGCAGGGTTAAGGTCGGCAGCCATGCGGGTCCTTCCGAGACGTGCAACGCGAAGGGAAGCATCGTAAACCACCGCCGCACGGCTGGCAAACGCCGGCCGCGGTTATGATTTGACCACTTGGCGTCTGTGATCGGTTGGCCAAAATCGCTAGGGGTCGCGCCAATTGGAAACCGGAAGGCCGTCGATCCACTCGAAGTGCCGCGGATTGGCGGTCACGACAGCCAGGCGTTGGATCGAGGCCGTTGCCGCGATGATGAGGTCGGCATCGTCAACGTGGATTCCCTGCTGTTGCCCCTGGGCCCATAGCGTCGCCGCACGATCGAATACCTCGGCGGTCACTGGGAGGCGTTCGCAGTGCCGGCAAAAGACCTGGAATCGTTGCTCTTGAACCTGGGCCTGCTTCTTCCGCAGGCCACGCAGGATTTCGTAGGAAGAAACGTCGGAGAAGGCGAAATGCCCGTGAGCGCGCAGGTACGATTTTGACCACTTGGCGACTCGGGCCGACCGCTTCGCGGGCAAGTCGATCACGTCGGAAAGCGTGCTCGTGTCCAGCAGGCAACGGTCCATCGTTAGTCGCAGTGCGCGAGGCGAATGCGTGTGTCGAGCGTCGCGCGGAACTCATCACGATCCTTGTCGCTCATGCCTTCGAGCACGTTACACCAGGCCGGTAGCTCGTCGGAGTCGGCGGGACCGGCGTCCACTGGCAAATCAAGCGTGCGCAGCACGAGTACGACATTGGCGGTGGCCTCCAGCCGCTGACCAAACATGCGCTCCACGACGGCGATGTCTTGGGGATCGATCTCGGTGAGTTTGCGGGTCGTTTCCATGCCATAAGTGTACCACAGTGGCGGTGTGGCCGCATCGAGGAGGCCGCACGCGCTGCACGCAGATGAGGATTTGAATGAATTCCTTGCGGCCGGCGGCTTGCTACGTAAGTCATAGAACTTGACCCCCTTGCGGCTGCGGGCCTATACTCCGGCAGCAGCAGCCCGCTAGCGGGGGCGCGATCCCTTTGTTTTTCACTCGGCTGGCGGTCGCCGCCGCCGGGAACCCAGATGTTTAGGCAGGTGCGATGAAGACGGAGCGACGGCACGAACTGCAAAAGAACGAACTGGCCGACTGGCTCGGCGAGAAGCTGAATCAGATCCAAAAGTACTTGGGCGCGATCGGCGCGTCG
>DATCFX010000296.1:0-6899 GCA_036509275.1 Pirellulales bacterium
TCACCAGGTGGATCGGCCGGCCATCGGGGGCTTGATAGATTTTGCCCGGATCGATGCCGAGCTTGCGGTAGATAGTCGCTGCGAAATTTTCCGGCGAATAGACTTTGTCCACGGGCGCCGAACCCAGCCGGTCGGTCGTTCCCAGCACCAGTCCGCGCGGCGTGCCGCAGCCGGCAAACAGCACCGACATGGCGCCGGCCCAATGATCGCGGCCGGGCAATTTGCCGCTGGGAATCTGCGTGATCTTCGGCGCGCGGCCGAATTCGCCCAGCACCACGACCAGCGTCGTCTCCAGCAGGCCGCGGACGTCGAGGTCGTCGATGAGCGTGGCCAGCGCCTGGTCCAGCGGCGGCAGCTTTTCACGCAGCGAGGGAAAAATATCCGCGTGACTGTCCCAGCCGCCATCGAACAGCGTGACGAACGGCACTCCAGCTTCGACCAGCCGCCGGGCCAACAAGGCCCGCTGGCCCAGCGCCGTGCGGCCATAGGCCTCGCGCACGCTAGCCGGTTCGCGCTCGAGGTTAAAAGCCTGCTGTGCAGCCGGCGAACTCATGAGCTGGTAGCTCTGCTCGTAAAAGGCATCGCTCGCGCGGGCCGGATCGGCCGCCGCGGCATCGCGCACGCGGGGCAGCCGATCCAATTGCGCTCGCAACTGCCGCCGCCGCTGGGCGCGCGTCTGGCCCAAGTCCCGCGGCGGCGAGACGTCGTGCAAGCGAAAGTCTGGCCGGTTCGGATCGTCCGGAACGACAAACGGCGCGTACCGGGCACCGAGAAAATTCGGGCCGCCGGAACGCGGCATTTCAGGCAAGGCGAAGTAGCCGGGCAAGCCGCCAGGGCCGGGCCGCTCGCGCGCCGTCACCGCGCCCAGGCTGGGATGATCGCTAACATACGAATTGCACCCGACCGGCATGCGCGTGGGTGCGCCAGTCAGCATGTAATGGATGCCAGCGCCGTGATTGGAATACGTATGGCAGATGGAACGCACCAGCGAAAAGCGATCGTTCATGGCTGCCAGCCGCCGCAGATGCTCGGAGTATCGCACGCCGGCGATTCGCGTGGCGATGGAATCGAACTCGCCGCGGATCTCGCGCGGGGCGTCGGGCTTGGGATCGAAGGTCTCGAAGTGCGAAGGCCCGCCATCGAGCCAGACGAAGATGCAACTCGTCGGCCGCCGCGTCGGCGTCGATTGCCCGCCGGCCGCCTGCGCCGCCAGGCCAAACACGTCGACCAGCCGCCCACCGGCCAGCACGCTCAAGCCCAGCCGCAAGCAACCGCGGCGGCTCAGCGAAGCGCTTTCAGCGCGATCGATCGACATCGACTAATCCTCGCAAAAGAATTCTGGCGTGTTCACGAGCGACCACATTAGGTCTTCGATCGCCTGGCGGCGCCCGGTGACTGCGAACGCGCGCAGAGCGATCTTCGCCTCGTCGCGGTGCGGCAGGCGGCCGTAAATGCGCAAATAAAGCTCTTCGACCACTTCGGCCGGCGCGAGCGATCCGGCCGCCAGCGCCGCGGCCGAGCCTCCTGGATGCGCGATCTGAGCTTCGATTTCCGGCGAGTTCATCAGGTGCAAAATGCCGAGCATCGTGGGACCCGGCGTGCGAATGAAAGGCGGATCCTGGTTGCCGTCGGGGCGTCCGAAGGCGTCGAGCAGCGGCGAGCTGACGCGATGCGTCCAGATCGACATGGCCCGCGAGTCGGCCGGCATGCCAACCAGCGTCGGGGCGATGCCGGTCAGGTCGGCCAGGGCGTCCGACAGTTGTTCGGCTCGGAGAGGGCGTCGCAGGTGCCGCGAAAAATTGAGGTTGTCCACCGCGGCGCCGGTGTCTGGCAGCGAAGCGAGGCCATAGACATAGGAATTGGCAATCGTGCGGATCATCCGCTTGACGTCGTAGCGGTCGCGGCGGAACTGCTCGGCCAGTGCCGCCAGCAGGGCCGGATTGCTGGCCGGGTTGGTGGTCCGCAGATCGTCGACCGGTTCGACCAGCCCGCGGCCCAGCATCTGGGCCCACATGCGATTGACCGCCGCGGGCGCGAAGTACGGATTGTCGTCGGCGACGAGCCAGGCGGCCAAGGCCTGGCGCGGATCGGCGCCGATTTCGGTGCCGATTTCCACGCGCGCTCCGCCGGGCAGCGGCCGGGGCACAGCCGGTCGGCCCGAACGGGGATCGAGCAATTCACCTTCTTCGGCCGTGAAGATGCACTCTTCGCCGCCAGAGATATTGGGTAGTAGCCCGGCCCCTTTGCGGCCGACCTTCGCGAAGAAGGCGGCCAGGCAGTAAAAGTCGTCTTGCCGCCAACGCTCGAAGGGATGGTCGTGGCAGCGGGCACATTCCAGCCGCGTACCGAGGAACAACTGCCCGACCAGCGCGGCCGCCTCTTCCGGCGTGCGCCGATCGCGCCACAACACGGCCGGCCCGTGCCGCCAGGCACTGCCGCGGGCTGTAATCAACTCGCTGGCAAAGCGATCGTAAGGCAAGTTCGAGCGAAAGGCCTCGCGCAGCCAGGCGTCGAAGACCATCGTCGGCTTGATGCCGACGCGATAGGGATTGGGCCGTAGCAGGTCGGCCCACTTGTTGGCCCAGAAGTCGGCGAATTCCGCTCGCGCGAGCAAGCGGTCGATCAACTGTTCCCGTTTGTCGTCAGCCGAGTCGGCCAGATAGCGGCGAACTTCGTCGGCCGGCGGCAAGCGGCCGGCGATATCGAGCCAAGCGCGGCGATGAAAGGTCGCATCATCGGCGGGTCCAGCCGGCCGCAGGCCAAGCTTGCGGAGTTGGTCCCAAACCAGGCCGTCGATAAAATTCCGCCGGGGCAATCGGCGATAGAATTCGTCGTCGGGACGATGGGCGTAAGGCCGCATGACGGGATAGGTGGCCACGTGCCCCATGTACCGAACCATGATGGTCGCCTGGCCCGGCATCGAACCGTTCTCGATCAGCCCGGCTTCCGAGACGCGCCCCACCATCGGATCGCTGGATTGGTAGCTGCACAACGCGGTCACGTCGCGGCTGCCGCCGTCGGAATAATGAGCGCTGACGCCGAGCTGGCGACCCGGCGAGTGTTCGGAGGTCGAGAGCGAAATCTCCAGCAGCCGGGCCTCGCCGATCATGGGCGGCGGTGCGCCGCCGGCGATCCAGCGGCGAACGGTTTCATAGGCTGCGTCCTGGTCGTTGAAGCGCCGGCCGCCGCCGTGCGGTGCATCGCCCGTGGCTTTGCGCAGCAGCAGGCTCGCCTCGGGCGAAGCCGGAGAAACGCGCCGGCCGCGGGCCTGTTGAACAATGGCGGCATAATCGGCGGCCGGATCGAAGCCGCCGAGCGACAGGTGAAAGCCGTTCTGGCCACGCGACTTGCCGTGGCAGGCGCCCGAGTTACAACCGGCGGCCGTCAACACGGGCAGGACGTCGCGCTGGAAGCTGGGCACCAGCTCGCCGGCTCTGGCCGCCGGCGCAAGCAGCCCCCCCAGGGCCGCGACGATCGAAAACAGCACGGCCGAGCGGCCGCAGCCCGAGTACATGGCGGGTCTTTCCAAACCGGGAGGAGCAGAGCCTCCATTGTAGCCCGGCGCGCAGCGTCCGAAACCGCTTTGGCCGTCAAATGCCCGGGACACGCCTGCCGGCGTCGGGCAATAGCCCGCCTGTCCGGCCGGCAGCGATTGGGCCGGTTTTGAGGGAGCCGGGCCGAGCAGGCAAGTCAGCGAGCGATCGCCAGCAATCGATGCGCACACGTCACCGCCAACGAACCGTCGCCAACTGCGAAGCCGACGCGCTTGGTCGACCCCGAGCGGATATCTCCGGCGGCCAGCACTCCGGGAACGGTCGTCTCCAGCGGGCAAGGGTCGCGGTCGCTGCGGGGCCAAAGTCCGGAACGAACGACGTCGGTGCCGGTTAATAGATAGCCTTTAGCATCGCGAGCAATGTCAGTCGGCAGCCAATCGGCTGATGGGTCCGCGCCGATGAACACGAACACGGCCGCACAAGACACTCGGCGTTGCTCGCTGGTGGCGTTATTCTTCAGGGAGATGGCTTCCATTCGACGATTTCCGTGAACCGCCTCGACCTCGGTCTGCTCATGCACAACCACGTTGGCGGCTGCTCGGATGCGCTCCGATAGGTAGTGCGACATGCCCGGACCCAAGATGCGCCGGATCAGTAAATGCACCGTGCGCGATGGACAGCACTCGGCCAGAAACATCACGGCTTGGCCGGCCGAGTTGCCGCCGCCGACCACCGCGACGTCAGTGCCATCGTAAAGGTCAGCTTCGACCGTGGTGCAGGCATAATAGATGCCGGCGCCTGCAAAGCGGTCGGCGCCCGACGCCTCTAACTGTCGCCAACGTACACCCAAGGCCAACAGCAGCACCCGACAGCGAATCTCCGCGCCACAGTCCAGTTGCAGCACGTGGAACTCGTCGCCGGATCGCGCCGGGGTCAGCTTTTCGACGGCGACCGGAGCGACGATCCGAGCGCCGAATTTGAGCATTTGCAACACACCCCGCGTGGCGAGTTCCGCGCCGCTCAGTCCGGCCGGAAAGCCAATGAAGTTTTCAATCCGCGATGACCCGCCCGCCTGCCCGCCAGGTCCGAGCTTATCGAGCATCAATGTCGAAAGGCCTTCGGACGAGGCATACACGGCGGCGGCCATGCCCGCTGGGCCCGCGCCGATAATGGCGAAATCGACCTCTTGCGTGGGGCAATGTCTCCAGATGCCGGCCTCGCGGGCGAGCTCCTGCAACGAAGGGTTCAAGAGAACGCGCCCGTTGCCACACTCGATGGCCGGCGTCTTGTGCGGCGAGCCGAGCGCCACGAGCAGGTTCTGCCCCGCTTCGGTTTCCGTATCGAACCACGCAAAGGGGACGAAGTTCTTATAGAGGAATTCGCGGACGGTGTTCGTGTCGCGACAGTGCCCTGGGCCGACCACGCGCAGGCCGAGCGTGCCCAACTTGGTCAACAGCTCTCGACGGCGCGTAAAGGCGACGATTAGCTTCTCACCAAAGCTCGGCACCCGATTCAAGAGCGCCCGGAGATGGCTGTTCGGGATTCGCAGCAGACGCGTGGCGTCCCGCGCGACGGCGGTCACGATGACCGGACGACCGGTCAACAGGTCGATGTCGCCGGAAAACTGGCCAGCGTCGTGAGTGACAATCAGCCGATCGCCGTCGGTCGGGTTGCGAATCTCAATGTGACCCGATTCAACAATGTACAGGTCGATCTCGGCCTGACCGGCGCGAAAGATGGTCTCGCCATCCGCGTAGTCGCCAGCGATTGCCAGGGGCTTGACCATCGCAAGTTCTGCGCTGGTCAGCCGCGGAAAGGCCACTTCTTCCGTTGCAGCCATTCCGCTGTCCTCAGTGGGTCGCAGTCCGCAGCGCGGCGATGGTTCGTCTTGCTGATGGACGAAGGGACATTCTACTTTTCCGCGTCATAAATCAGAACACCCCGTTTCAATCTCCCCCTGGCAATCCCTCACGAGTCGATAAACGGACCCTAATGCGGGCCGCCGAGTTCAGTTCCAGCACTCGGATCGTCGTTCGACCAATGTTCGTCTGGCCTGCGAGTCGCAGACCGTCCCAGACGAAGTGGTCGTCCCAGCGATCCTGCCGTGGGTTGAATAAGGGCGTAATGGCGTTGGTTTCGGGATCAATGCCGGTGAGGTTGCTGCCTTTATGGAGATTGCATTCGGCGCAGGCTAGCGCCAGGTTGTCGAGGCTGTCCCCGCCGCCATGCTTCCGAGGAATGATGTGCTCGATTTGGAGCGGGATCAACGGCGAGGCCGTTTGACGCCGCTGGCAGTACTCGCAGCCGTGCCCTGCTCTCAGATTGACGGCAGCGCGAAGTGCGGCATCCATTGCTCAAGGCTCGCGATGCGCGAGCCGGAATCGGGCCTCGGCTTGCAGCACGGCGAGCAAATTATTGGCCTCGATATAGGCTTCGTACTCACCCTGCTCGGTTTCCGTGAGCAAGCCCTCGTTCGCCTTGGCTGCTAACTCGGTGAGGCGGTTGCTAAGTGAGGCATCCCCCTCCAATTCCGCAAGTTGTCGCGTTTGTTCAGCGGTGAGCAATGAAAAGATCGGCGCCGTACCGCGATGGAAGGCTTGATGGGATTCGTGACCAGTGCTCATAAAAACAGATTAGCAGACGAGTCGGTCGATCGTCAAAATGATTCGCGAGCCAACCAAACCGGTCTGGCGAGCGGATCGATCGCCCAGCAATCGATGAACGAAGAACAAGGGCTGTCCTGCCCAGGCCGTGAATGGGCATGGATCCCGGCCGGAAGTCTCACGACTTCCGCTACGAGGCGTTCGGCGGGAATCTCACGACTTCCGCTGCGGCGCGCTAGTGGCCGTCGGTCTGAATGTTGTCGTCGCGGGTGCAGAGGGCGTGCAGCGTGGGCAGGTCGATGTCTTCGTCCAGCCAGTGGACCGAGCCGTCGGCAAATAGCACCCAAGCGCCGCCACCGTGGGCCGAAAAGATGCCCTGGTTGTGGCCCGGACCGAGTACTTTGGGCACCGGCGGCGGCTGTTGGCCTTCTTTGACGACGATCGGGGCGGCAGGATAGGCGACAATGCCTTTTAGAAAACCCAGCTTGTTGATTCCGTAGCGGACCGTTGTGCAATTCAGACAGCGCTGATCGCCCGAGCCGTCGATGCCGTCGGCCGTGGGACTGAGCACCTGGTAGTTGCCGCCCGAGCCGGTGAAGCCGCCGTCGGGCCAGGCGCTGCGGAAATCGAAGGGAACGGGTTTTTCGAGACGCTCGTCCTCCCAATCCCAGCCGGCCGATTGTTCGGCGACCGCGATGGTGTGGCTCGTGCCATCGTGAATCATCGCTTCCGAAACTTGTTGGTTCGGCGGAAACACGCCCGAGCCGGAGAGGATGCCGTATTTGCCGTCCTTGGTATTGCG
>DATCFX010000297.1:0-2981 GCA_036509275.1 Pirellulales bacterium
CGATCCCCTACTACTCGGATCTCACGCTGCAGTATCAGCGGATGATCATGCAGTGGACCGGCAAACCGGTCACCAGTGGCCTTACGACGCTGTCGCAATCGCATCAATCAGCCGAGTGCCTGTACATGATCATCACCGTCAGCGCCCAGGACACCGACATGGCCGGCAATGCCTTCAACCCCAACGAAATCGGCGACACCGACAACGACGGGGTGCCGGAATTCCTGGATGCCTGGGGCAACTCGATCGAGTTCCTGCGTTGGGCACCGGGTTTTAGTTCCGACATGCAGCCCGCGTTTTCGATTTCGCCCAAAGACCCGGCCGCCGGTACCTATTACCCCAAGAATCTGCCGCCGGATCCGAATAATCCGGGGAATTTTCTGTCTCATTTCCCGGTGAGCTACAACCCTTACACGCCGCTGAATACGGGGGCCTCGTCATCGAGCGGCTCGATGGCCACGCAATACGCCTTCGTCAATTACCACGATGCTTTCGATCCCTTGGAACTCGATCCTGGTCAAGGAAAATTCCCAGTGCCCGAGCGGGGCTACAACATGATCCCGCTGATCGTGTCGGCGGGGCCCGATGGCAGAGCCACCCAGATGAATTTCACGTCGACCACGACGACCGACGCGCTGGATGGCTTCGGCCTGCACTGGGGCACGTCGGCCGTGACGCAGACTACATCCAGCCAGATCCTCAATACCAGCGACGACCCCTATGCGGTGTATTCAAGTCCCGATGGCACGGGCCAAACCCAGCGCGGCGCCATTGACGCCACCACGGGGGCCGCCAGTTTCGACAACATTCACAACCAGTTGCTGCGTACTCGCCCATGATGGATTCCAACGCAGCCTGCCGCCGAATTTGGCCCGACTTCGCCCTGCCTGGCCGCGGTCTGAAAGTCCGCGGGGCCACCACGCTGATCGAGTTGCTGGTGGTGGTGACGATCATGCTGCTGATCACGGGCATCGCGATTCGCACGGTGATGCCGGCCATCGAGGGGCGGCAGATCCGCGAGGGGGCGCGGCAGCTTAACGTGTTCATCAATTCGGCGCGCAATCGCGCGATGGTCACGGGCCGCCCGATGGGCGTGTGGATCGACCGGCTGGCCGGCCTGCCCGAGGCGGCCGTGGCCGTCAGCTATGCCCAGGTGCCGGAGCCGTATTCGGGCGACTACGCGGATTCGGGGGTGGAAGGCTTCGTGGCCTATGATAGCTCGAGCAAATCAACCTACGGCTACCTGCGCGCGGTGAACGTGATCCGCGCCGGGTCGATGAACGCCGGCAACTACGATATGTGGTGTGCCAATGGCGGCGGCTACACGGGCATCGGCACCAGCCCGGCGCAGCGCTTCATCCGGCCCGGTGATACCATCCAGCTCAATTATCGCAACCAGCCATACCGGCTGGCGGTCGACAGTTCCGGCGCGCTGATGGACATGCTCGGCGTCCCCCTCAGCGGAAAGGTCTGGATCATCGCCCAAGGCTTGGCCAAGAACAATTTCCAAGACCCCAAATACCTCAACCAGCCTTGGTTAAACACTAACGGCGGCAGTTGGTACTACCCGCTCAACTATTTCGACGACCAGGGCGATCGTGTGCAGCCGGTCATCACGTCCGGCTCGAGCGTCAACGGGCACGGCAAGCCGGTCCCCTACCAGATCTTCCGGCAGCCCATTCGCTCGGCCGCCGGCAGCATGCAATTGCCCGACACGGTCGTAATCGATCTGAACTTTTCCGGCGACGACCAGAAGAACTATTATCCGCGCCTCGGGCCGCCGAGCACTCTGAGCAATGTGTCGTATCCTACAAACGCGCCCGACCCTTACCAGGGTTCGCCGGCCTATCTGCAGCTTGGACTTATCACCGACACGACGCCGATCATCATCATGTTCAGCCCCGGCGGCGCGGTCGAGCAGGTCTACACCCGATATCTTCAAGCCCCGACCACCACCGCCGGCGGCCAGTGGCAGTGGATCTGGCGGGGCGACCGGCAATTGAGCACGATCAATTTTCTCGTGGGCAGCCGCGACAATGTGCCCGTAGTGGATACGACTAGCAATTGGGCCACGCAGTTGAACTATAACTGGACGCAGCCCACGAATATCTGGGTCGCAATCCAGCCGCGCACGGGCCTGGTCACCAGCGCGGAAGTCGTGCCGCCGGCCGTGTTATACGCCGGCGCCTATGGCTCGGTCGCCTGGCAGAATCTGAACCAGAGCGCCGTGATCAAGAGTCTCGTGCTGACCTATCTCCAAGGGTACGCGGAGTCAACGACCAATGCTCGGGGCTATTCGTCGCATGGCAACCAAATGTCGGGTCAATAAGGTCGGGTGAGCGTATGAATCGGGATTGCGCCAAACTACGGGGTGGACGCCGGCCGTGGCTGCGGCGGCGGGGCATCACGCTGCTGGAGGTCTTGATCGCGATGGGCGTGCTGGCCGTGGGCGTCATGTCGATCGCCAGCCTGCTGCCGGTCGGCCGCTACCAGATGAGTCAGGCGGCCGTGTTCGACGAGGCGTCGACGCTGGGGCGCGCCGCCTTTCGCGATATGGCGGTACACGGCTACTTGCGGCCGTCGACCTGGCTGTACGTCGGCCAGAGCTTGCAGCCGGTGACCATTGGCCCGATGATGACGGCGCCAGGAACAACGCGCAGTCCCACCGGCAACCTCACCACCTTCCAGCAGACGCCGCCGGCCATGCCGATCGTGCTCGACCCGCTGATGGTGGCCTTGAACTTGAAGCCGACCTTCGGGTCCAACTACACCTTAGCCAGCATCACGACGCAGCGCGCCGTGGCCACGTTCCCTTACTTTTTGCAAGGCGGCGGTTTTTCGGGCGCGATGCCGGAAGTGTCGGCGCCGCGCATTCCGCGGGTGACGCTCCGGGACACGCCGATCACCACGGGAGCCGGCGCGTCGCAGCAATTCCAGACGACGATCCGGGCCATTCCGCAGGGCGTGGCCGACCGCTTTTT
>DATCFX010000298.1:0-1033 GCA_036509275.1 Pirellulales bacterium
TGGCCTGGCGTCCGTGATGCTGGATCCCGAAAGCTGCCGCACCCCGGCGGCCCTGGCCGTGCAGGGCGACGAGCCGGTTTTTTGGACGTTGCAATCCGCCGCGGCCTATCTGTGTTGGGCGCTGAATGGCGAGCAATTGTATGTGCTGAACCCGGTCGGCTATGGTCTGTTGCCCGATTGGCCGCTGCAAAATTTCACGCTCGAACGCGGCAAGTTCCTGTGCGATTATCTCGATGAATTGTTGCCGCGGTTCGGTTTGACCTGGGGACTCGATCTATCCAGCGGCGCGCCGATGATCGCCTTTGTGGTCCGCGGGTTGGGCAATCTGAATAGCGTCTATCTCGGGCCGCCCGGCGCACTGTACGCCGGCGACAATGCGATCGAGACCGACGTTGATTACGACGTCGGCAATACGCGCAATCAGGCCGTGGTGCAAGGCGACTGGGCTTACTATGAGAGCACTTTCCCGCTGGCCAAGGGCTGGGCCGAGGATGACGACGACGCGGCGGAATCGTCGCTCACGCGCGACAGCGACGACTTCAATAACCCCGACAATAACTACCGTGACGTGTGGCGGAAGTGGGTGCTCAATGAGGCCGGCGACTATTGCGGCACACGGCCGGAGATCGACGCGCCGTATGACCTGGCCGCGCTGGTCGGCCACGCCGCCGCGCCCCGTCGGCGGCAATTCCTGCCGACGCTCACGCTGGATAACGATCTCGCGCCGGTGGGCCGCGTGAATGGCCTCGACGTCGAGTATTCGATCGACAGCGGCACGACCTGGCTGCCGATCGACCGCTTGGAAGATCACACTTGCCAAATCCTGGACCGCGAATGCGGCGTGTTGTTTGATGGCCTGCTGCCGCCGGCGGAGCTGCGCCGGGCCGGCGATAAGGCGCAGGTCCGCGTTACGGCCACCATTCGCGACGACCAGCGGCTGGGCGTCGTGATCGGCCCCGACGCCAGCTCGCCGCTGGCCGCCGCGGCGCCGTTCTATTTGGACGAATCGCAAAAGTTCCACTTTCGCGAAGTG
>DATCFX010000299.1:0-4144 GCA_036509275.1 Pirellulales bacterium
CTCCGGCCAGGATCGACCGATGCCCATTTCTCCCGAAACGCTTGCCAAGCTGGCGAAGTTCGATACGCCCACGATCTGCAACATCATCGAACTGTTCGACGTCTGCCCGCGAAACCGCGGCTACATGGACGGCCGGATCAAGGCGAACTTTCCCACGCTGCCGCCAATGGTGGGGTTCGCCGCCACGGCGGCCTTTCGCAGCGATTGCGCCCCCTCGGGCGGAAACGCCTACGGCACGATGGATCAGCAGCTCGAGCAGTTCTCCGCGCTGCCCGGGCCGGCCGTGGTCGTGTTCCAGGACCTGGACGACCCGCCGGTGGCCGCCACCTTTGGCGAGGTGATGTGCAGCGTCTACAAGGGTTTTGGCTCGACGGGCTTGATCACTTCGGGCGCCGGCCGCGATCTGGAGCAGGTGCGGGCCATCAATTATCCTGTGTTCACCAGCGGCACGATCTGCTCGCACGCTTACTGTCATATTCTGCACTTGGGCTTGCCGGTGCGAGTCGGCGGCATGACGGTCCACCAGGGCGACTTGCTGCACGGCGATGCCAACGGCGTGACCAGCATTCCGCCGCATGTCGCGTGTGCCGTGGCCGACATCGGCGACGAGTTCATTGCCGCCGAGGGCATCGTGTTGAACTATGTCCGCGGCCAAGGCCACAAGACGCCCGCCGGACTCAAGGCCGCGCGCGACGAGTTTGCCGCGGTCGTCAAAAAGCTGACCGAGCGGGCGAAGCAGAACTGCTGACGCTTTTCGCCGAGCGCATTCTAATCCGGCCCGTCGGACCGGGTTTCGATGCGGGCCAACAGTTGGCCGACTTCGATGCGGTCGTCTTCGCCGGCGGCAATGTCCACCAGCACGCCGCTGGCCGGCGCCGGCAGGTCGACGGTCACGCCGTCGGCCAGCACTTCCACGATCCGGTCCCCTTCGGTCACCTCGCTGCCGGCCGGCACCAGCCACAAGCTCAGCACGATCGGCCGATCGCCCATTCCCAAATCCGGCAGCAGCAGCGGATAGTGCATCGTGGTCCCCGTAGACGGCGAGCCTAAGCCCACGGTTCGCAAACCGTGGGCTTTTTGTGAAGTGCCGGACGCGCGTGGCGCGCGTCGCTGGACTGCCGGAGTATACGCAGGCATACTCATGGCGTTCAATCGGACCAAAAGAACCACAGGGGCACAGAGACACGGAGACGAAGAAGGAAACGAAAACGGGTGTCCGGCACGTTTTGGCAATCGGCCGAATCGGCCCGTTTGGCCATCGTTCATCTATCTCATTGCCTTCTCTGTGTCTCTGTGTCTCTGTGCCTCTGTGGTCCATTTTTCCTGCCAGCATGTTGAACCCCATCGAGGCACGTTTCGCGGATGGAATTGAATCCTACGTCGCCGCCCGACTCGGACGCCGTAACGGTTACCGAGACGCCGTTTTTTCGCTCCGAAGACTGCTGGGCGATTTGTCTGGCGTGGCTGGTGTTGATCGCCGCCTTGGTAGCGACCTGGTTCGCACGGCCCGCCGATACCGCGCAGCTCAGTGCCGCATACGAGCAGCTCTCCAGCCGGCTCGATGCCAAGCAGCGCAATCCGCAGGCGGGGAAAGACTCGATTAATGAGATCCGCAAAGAGCGTGAAGAGCTGCAAGCCAAACTGGCCAGCAACCCCTTCAAGCCCTGGCTCGCCAAGCTCGGCTCGTGGGACGCCGATCCCTCGCGCGCGTTCCTCTCCAAGAGCGGACACAACCTGCTGCCGGGCCTGGCGGGCGTGTTGGTCGTGGGACTGCTGTTGTTCGGCGCCGGTCTGCGCGGCATGGGCGAGCCGGTCAGCGCATTTCCGGCGGCCTTTCTGGTCGTGTTCGGCCTGGCCGTGCTGGCGTATGTGCTGGCCGGGCAGAACGTGATTAAACATTACAACCTGGAATACGCTTTGTGGGCCTTGGTCGTGGGCCTGCTGATCAGCAACACGCTGGGCACGCCCGCGGTGCTTAAGCCGGCGATGCGGACCGAACTCTACATCAAAACCGGCCTGGTGCTGCTGGGGGCCGAGGTCCTGTTCAACCGGCTGCTGTCGCTGGGCGTGCCCGGCATCTTCGTGTCGTGGGTCGTGACGCCCGTGGTGCTGATCACGACGTATGCCTTTGGCCAACGCATCCTGCGGATGCCGTCGCGGTCGTTGAACATGGTGATTTGCGCCGATATGTCGGTCTGCGGCGTGTCGGCGGCCATCGCCACCGCGGCCGCGTGCCGGGCGAAGAAGGAAGAACTGTCGCTGGCGATCGGGCTGTCGCTGACCTTCACGGTCATCATGATGGTGGTCATGCCCCCGATCATCGGCGCGCTCAACCTTGGGCAGGTGCTGGGCGGAGCCTGGATCGGCGGCACGATCGATTCGACCGGCGCCGTGGCCGCGGCCGGCGGCATGCTGGGCGAAACGGCCCTGGCCGTGGCCGCCACCGTGAAGATGATCCAGAACATCCTGATCGGCGTCGTGGCGTTCGGCGTGGCCGTGTATTGGGTCACGTGCGTCGAGCGCTCGGCCGCAGGCCAGCGGCCGGGCTGGTCGGAAATCTGGCGGCGGTTTCCCAAGTTTGTGTTGGGCTTTGTGGCCGCATCGCTGCTGTTTTCGGCCGTGGCGGCCAGCGGGCTCGAAGGTCAGGCAATCGTATCGGCCACGATCGACGGGACTTCGAAAGTCTTGCGCGGCTGGTTCTTCTGCCTGGCGTTTGTGAGCATCGGCCTGGAGACGAACTTTCGCGAACTGCGGAAGTTTTTCGTCGGTGGCAAGCCGCTGATCCTCTACGTTTGCGGCCAGGCGTTGAATCTGTTGCTGAGTTTTATTATGTGCTGGCTGATGTTCGAAAAGGTGTTCCCAAATGCCGCTGCCGCCCTTGGCGACTAGAGTTCGACCGTGGATTCGGCTGCTGGCCGCCGCGGCCGTCGTGGCCGTGGTCTGGCTGGGCATCTTGCCATACATCGGCAGCCTGCCGCCCATTCGCACCTATATCGAGCGGAATGATTCGCGGGGCATCGACCCCAGCGCCAAGTTCTACACCGAGTTGCCGGGCATGCCCCGCTTTGCCGCCCGCATCGACGACGCCCGGCGCCGCGATGCGGCGGCCTTTGGAATGGGACACCCCTAGCACGGCGCGCCCAGTGTATGATGCACGTGCTTTTTACCTTGGGAGCATGCGACGATGCCGCGTGGATTGGGCTACGAAAATCTCGGGCTGGGCGTGGGGCTGCGCACGACGCACTTCGACCATATTTTGCGCGAGCAGCCGGAGGTCGATTGGTTCGAGATCATTTCCGAAAACTTCATGGATTCGCGCGGCCGGCCGCGGTACGTGCTCGAGCAAATCGCCGAGCGGTATGCCGTGGTCATGCACGGCGTGTCGCTGTCGATCGGCTCTAGCGACCCGCTCAATTTCGATTACCTCCGGCGGCTCAAGGCGCTGGCCGATGCGGTGGGTGCCCGCTGGATTTCGGACCATGTGTGCTGGACCGGCGTGGCGGGCCGCAATACGCACGACCTGCTGCCGATTCCGTTCAACGAGGCCACGCTGGCGCACCTGGTCGAGCGCATCCGCACGGTGCAGGATTTTCTTCAGCGGCCGCTGGTGCTGGAAAATCCCAGCAGCTATCTGACCTTCGCCGATTCCACGCTGGAGGAGGCCGAGTTTATCGGCCGCATGGCTGACGAGGCCGACTGCGGCCTGCTGCTGGACGTGAACAACGTCTACGTCTCGAGCGTGAACCACGATTTCGATCCGGCCCAGTACATCCGCTCGGTGCCGCACCATCGCGTCGTGCAGTTTCACCTGGCGGGCCACACCAGTTGCGGCACGCATTTGATCGATACGCACGACGGCCAGGTGATCGACCCGGTGTGGCGATTGTATCGGCTGGCCCACGAACTGACCGGCGGCGCGTCGACGCTGCTGGAATGGGACGCCAAGATTCCCGAGTTCCCGGTCGTACACGCCGAGGTGTTGAAAGCCAAACAGCACATGCAAGGCGGCCTTGCGACCGATTCCGTACCGTCGCCCATGCCGGCCGAAGCGCAGGAGCGCACGCCGGCCGTGTTTCATCCGATCGTACACACAGCCGTCGAAGTCATGGATTAGCAGCCTAACTCCCCTCTCCCCTGGCGGGAG
>DATCFX010000300.1:0-2568 GCA_036509275.1 Pirellulales bacterium
CGCTCCGCTGTCGCTCACCGTGGCTTGCAGTTTGGCGCCATTGAGGCCGACAAATAGCGGATCGCGACCCGACCGGCCGTCGCCCCAGAAAAAAACCAGGTGATTTCCTCGATCCAGATTCGTCGGCATGAATTCCAGCGACAGGGTCCAGTTCTTGGTGATGTCGAATCCTGGGCCCAGTTCAACCCGATGGGCTTGTGTACTGCAATCAAAGGTTTGCGCCAGCCACAAGCCATTGGCAGTCGGTACTTTCGCGATCCCACGCACGGCGGAAGGCGTCTTGCCTTTGAGCTGCGAGAGTCGCTTGGACACCATCGTTTTGGTAAGGCCGGTCAAATCCGGCTCGGCGCGCGAATACCAGTAGCCGGCACCGGCTTGCAAATCGGCCTTTTCGGCGCCTTTGCTCTTTTCTGCCGCATTCCACCAGGCGTCGCCCAGGCTGGCCAACTCGGCCGGGTTCTCGGGCAGCGGAAGGCTCTGGCGCGCAAGGTCTTTCAGCGCGCCATCGACTCCCCGGGCCAGCATGGCTAATCCCTGCGCCCAATCTTCCGCCACGAAACACAAGTAGCGGCCCGCCGCCTGGCTGGCATGCGGGTCGTCGGGCGTGGCTTTCAGTTTTGCCAGCGCCGCCTGAAACTCGTCCCACTGTTGTTTTTCAACTCCGACCCGCTTATTCCATTCGACGGTCTGTTTCAGCAGGGCGGCATCCCGGGCTTTACGGCCTGCGGCCAGTGCGATCTGCGCAAAACGCTTCGCGGACTCGAACTGCTGTTCCGAAATCGCCGCCTGGACATGCTTGATTGCGGCGTCTGCCACGGCTTTGTTCGCGGCCGGCGGGTGCGTCTTGGCGATCATCGCTTCGAAGGTGGCGGCAAGATCGCTTGAGGGGTCGTCCTGATAAACACGAGCCAACTCGTCAGTCACCTGTTCGGCCAATGCCGGATCGGCGAGTTCAATGGCCAAGTCGCGCACTTCGCCCAGGACGACGAATTGCGCCGTCGCATCGCCAGAGTTCTGCTGCGAAGCGTTCCACAGTTTTTTGGCCAGGGCGACGCGGCCATCCGTGTCTTTGGCTGATGCATAATCGTCCTTGAAAATCTCGTGCAGCAGACGGACGGCATTTTGCTGACTCTCGGCCGACGGAATCGGCCGCCGGCCGTCGGAAGCCGTTTCCGAAGGACCCGCCTTGGACGGGCTCAGCTCGGACGGGACTGGCGAAGCCGGCGGCTCGGACGCTGGCGTTGTGCTCTCGCTCGGCTTCGGCATTTCGGCCGCCGCGGCAACCGGCGCAGGGCCGGCCGCCGTTGCGGAGGCAGGCGGTGCCGGTGCAACCACCGGCGCGGCCTCGGCAGCGGCCGGCGGCGCCTCGTCTTGCGCAACCGAACTGGCAGCGGTTTGCGGCGCCGCCGAAACCTCCGACTGCACCGGCGAAGGAGAAACCGGCTCCGGCTTGACCGGCACGCTTGGCGACCGGCCCGCTGGCTGCTCGTCGTCGTTTGCCGTGACCGGCAGCGTTTCGGCACGGGAACGCGGCCAGAGCGCGATGCCGCCGCCCGCCACCACTGCCACGACGACCGCCGCAATCGCCATCGAAGCCCGTTTGGGCCGCCGGCGGCCCTTCCGCGTCGCGGCCGGCAGCGCGATGCTTTCGAAGTCCTTCAATCCGCTGGCGGCGGCCACGGAAACGGCTGCCGGGATGATCAGCGGCGCCAGCGGCCGTGGCACTGGCGGCGCGCCTTGCAGACACGTCCGCAGTGCCAACTGCACTTCGTCCATCGTTTGAAAGCGCGAGGCGGGAAGCTTGGCCAGCATGCGGCTGAAGACGGCTTGCAAGGCGCCGGGCACATCGGCGCGAACCGCCGAGAGCACTGGAATCGGGTTTTGCTGATGGGCCGCCAGTCGCTTCATCAGCGTGTCGCCGCTAAAGGGCGGCCGGCCCGCGAGCAAAAAGTGCAGCGTGCATCCCAAGCTGTAGATATCGCTGCGAGCATCCGCTTGCCGGCAGTCCATGGCCTGCTCGGGCGCCATGTAATCGATGGTGCCCATGATGCTGCCGCTTTGCGTCAAATCGGCTTCGCCCGCCGCGTTGGGGTCGCCCAGCGGATCGTTGAAGCGCGCCAGGCCGAGATCGAGAATCTTGACCACGCCGTCGTTGCTCAACACCACGTTGGCCGGCTTGATGTCCCGATGCACGAGTCCCTTGGCGTGGGCCACGGCCAGTCCCCCGGCGGCTTGCGTCGCGTAGTTGACGGCATCGGTCATGGTCAACGGGCCGCCACGCTTGACGAGCGACGCCAGATCGCTGCCTTCGATGTATTCCATGACATAGAAGTGTACGCCGCCGGCTTCGTCGGCATCGAAGACGGCGACAATGTTGGGATGCGTGAGCTTGGCAGCCGCTTTGACTTCACGCTGGAAACGCGCGACGGAGCCGGGAGTGTCGATCGATTTTTTCGACAGCACCTTGAGGGCCACGACGCGATCCATGCGCCGGTGCCGCGCACGGTAGACCTGGCCCATCCCGCCGGCCCCCAGCTTGTCCAGAATCAAGTAGTTGCCCAGCAGCAG
>DATCFX010000301.1:0-1101 GCA_036509275.1 Pirellulales bacterium
GTAGATTTTCAGCACGATGGTTTCGCGTTCGTCGGGCGGGAGCATTTGGAGTTTCTCGTCGAGGTCGCGGGCAAGCAGCGGAGTCGGTCCTGCCGGGGCGACCGGCTCCGCGATTGGATCAACCGCGAAAAGCGAATCGCCGCGGATCTTGGAGCGACGCAGGCCGTCGAGGGCCGCGTTGCGCACACAACGGAAAACGTAAGGCCGAAGTTCGGCCGCAGGTTCGTCGCGGTCGAGCAGTTGTTGGAACGCGGTGTGAATGGCGTCCTCCGCCGCCTCGCGTTGGCGGGTGAGCGATACGGCATAGGTGTAAAGTTGCTGGCGATTGCCGACATAAAAGGCCCGGAGTTGTTCGATCGACGCGGGAGTCATGCCGCGAGGGTTGTTGGCTGCCATGGCATCACCTTATTCACGCGCGAGTGTGCCCTTTTTATGCAAAAACATCCAAGCCCCGACTGCTCGCCCTAATCCGAGCTCGCCCCGGACCCGGCTGCGGGCAAGCTCGCCGCCCATGGACCCTACCCCGGCCCGTGAAGCCACGCATCTCCGCGAGATCTCGCCCCAGCAATGGAAGTCCGGCATTGCCGCCTGGCTCGGCTGGTTTTTCGACGGATTGGAGCTGCATCTCTACACGCTGGTCGCCGCGCCGCTGGTGCTCCAGCTCCTCGCCACCACCGCCGATGATCCGCAGGTCAAGGAGAAGAGCGCCTACATCCAGGCCGCCTTTCTGGCCGGCTGGGCCTTGGGCGGTGCCTTCTTCGGCCGGCTCGGCGACCTGCTCGGGCGCAGCCGGGCGCTGTCGCTCACGGTGCTGACGTATGCCCTTTGCACCGGGCTGTGCGCGTTTTCGCACACCTGGTGGCAGTTGATGATCTTCCGGTTCATCGCCGCGCTCGGCATCGGCGGCGAGTGGGCGGTCGGCTCGTCGCTCCTGGCAGAAACTTGGCCGCGCGCCTGGCGACCGTGGCTCGCGGCCGTGCTGCAAAGCGGGGTGAACCTCGGCATCCTGTTTGCCGTTGCGACGGTTTGGCTGATGTCGCAACTGCCCCATCCGCCGGCCGAGCGTTACGTGTTTCTCGTCGGCGTGCTGCCGGCGCTCCT
>DATCFX010000302.1:0-4055 GCA_036509275.1 Pirellulales bacterium
GCAAGCCGGTTTATGCTTCAGTACTGCTTTGGCCGAATAGGTTAAATAGCGAATTTGGACGCTTGATTTCGCTGCCAATCAGAGTCAAAATCGCACGTCACCGGGCAATCATAAGGCGTGGGGTGATGCTTCAGGCGATTCGAAAGACGGATGACGAGTTCTCGGTCCGTGAAGCACGAGAGATCGTGCTGGACCTGTTCGAGCCGAATCCGCGCATTTACTGGGCCGACCTGTTGATCACCGTGGTGATCGGCGCGCTGGGGCTGCGGCTATTGCGCCGCCAGCCGCTGTTTTCGCCGCTTCAGGTGCTGGGCTATTTCGTGGCGTTGCTGGCCTTTTACCGTGCCGGCTCGTTCACCCACGAGTTGGTACACCTGCGCCGCGGCACTTTCAAATGGTTTCGCTCCGCCTGGAACGTGTTGGTCGGCATCCCGATCCTCATGCCTTCCTTCATGTATTCCACGCATGTGGCTCATCACGCGCGCAATCATTACGGCACGAAAGAAGACGGCGAGTACCTTCCGCTGGCCAACGGGCCGCCGCGGAACATTATCTTGTACATGTCTCAGCCGCTGCTGATTCCGATTTGCACGTTTGTGCGGTTCCTGATCCTCGCCCCGCTCGGCTGGCTGCTGCCCGGCTTCCGCCGCCTGGTGCAGCAGCGGGCATCGTCGCTGGTGATGGACCCGGGCTACATTCGTCCGCTGCCGAGCCACAAGGAGCTTCAAGTTTGGCGGCTCCAAGAGCTGTCGTGCTTTTTGCTCACTGCCACGGCGACCAGCCTGTTCATTGGCGGGTGGCTGGAGCCGAGCCTGGCTGTAAAACTCTACCTGCTGGCGGTGGGCGTGGGAGTCATCAACCAGCTACGCACGCTGGGGGCGCATCGGTTCGAGCATCGGGGCGAGGAACTGACCTTTATCGAGCAGCTCTTGGACTCGGTGAATTATCCCGAGCATCCGCTGCTGAGCGAGCTGTGGGGTCCGGTTGGGCTGCGCTATCATGCGCTGCACCACCTGTTTCCGTCGATGCCGTATCATGCTTTGGGCCAGGCGCACCGGCGCTTGATGGCCCAGTTGCCCGAGGATTCGCCCTATCGCCGCACCAATAGCAGCGGCCTCTGGCTATCGATTGGCCAGCTCTGGCGTCGTGCCTGCCGCAACCGCGCTGGCAGCCACGGCGCTGGCTGAGACCGGCTCGTAGTCGTACATGCGGTAGCTCTTGTAGATCTTGCTGCCGCCCTTTTCGAGGCCCATGCGCGCCAGGTCGTTGTCTTCCGACACCCAGGAGAATTCCGCCTCCTGGACGTTCATCTTCATGGCCATCGGCGTCAGCCCGCGCATCAATACCAGGCCCAGTCCCCAGCGCTGGTACTCCGGCACCACGTTGATGCTCAACACCCGAATCCGCTTGATATCGCCGCGTTTGCTCAGCAAGTGGAAGATGCCAAAGGGAAACAGCCGGCCGTTGATCCGCTTGATGCGCGGGTTATAGTCGGGTAAGCCCACGATCGCACCCACGCCCTGGCCGTCGACCTCGGCGATGATGGTCAGGTCGGGGACGATCAGCATCCGCAAGCCCTCGGCCAGCTTGCGCATTTCGCGCTCGGGCAGCGGCACAAAGCCCCAGTTGACCACCAGCGAGCGGTTATACAAGTCGACGAACATGTCCACGTCGGCCCGGAACTTCTTGCGGCTCAGCGGACGCACGATCACATTGCAACGTTCTTGAGCCTGGTCGGCCAACGAGCCGAGCTTTTTTTCGATTTCGGGCAGTTGGTCCCGATAACCGATATAGGCGAACATGTCGTGGGCTTTGCGAAAGCCGTAGGTTTCGATCAACCGCGCGTAAAACGGCGGGTTGTACGTCATCATGAAGGTCGGGGGGCTGTCGAAGCCGTCGATCAACAGGCCGCACTCGTAGTTCATCGAGGGGTTGGCCGGGCCGCGCATCGTGGGCATGCCCCGGGCGGTTAGCCAATCACGGGCCGCGTTGAACAGCTCGTTGGCCACTTGCTGGTCGTCAATCGACTCGAAAAACCCGAAGAACCCACGGTGTTCCTGGTAGCGGCGATTGTGCTCGTGATTGACGATGGCCGCGATCCGGCCGCAGAGTTTGTCGCCGCGCCAGGCCAGGAACGTCTGGATCTCGCCGTTTTCGTAAAACGGGTGGCGGCTGTAGTTTAGCAACTCCTTCTGATTCATCCTCAAGGGAGGAATCCAGTTCGGATCGTCGCCATAGAGCGACCATGCGAGGTCGATAAAGCGCTTCCGGTCGCGCCACGATTTGACCGGTCGGACGACCACGTTGCCCATCGGCTGCGCTCATTCCCAACAAAGGACCTGACCCATTGAAGTTGCTAAGTATCATTTCCGCAGCCGTTTCGGTCAAGCTGAGCTTCGCCCGGGCGGCGCGGACCGCTTACCCGCTTTCCCCGCCAAGCCGGACGATCCGCACGCTCTCGATCGTGACCAGGCCCTCGGGAATGGCCTCATCGAGAAACGGCAGCAGCAGCTCGATCTGCTCCGCCGTGTCCACGACTTCGATTACCACGGGCAAATCGGTCGACAGCGCCAACAGCCGGCTGCTGTGCATCCGGCTGTTGGCTCCATAGCCCATCACGCCGCGCAGCACGGTGGCCCCGGCCAGCCCCAGTTCGCGGGCCTTGAGGACCACGGCCCGCGCCAGCGGCTCGCCCTGCCAGGTGTCGGACTCGCCCACGAAGATCCGCAGCAGTTGGCCGTCGACGCTTCCCTCGATCATGGCTAAATCCTTTGCACCGGGCACGGTCGATAGATTGGCCACCGGCGCAGGCACGCGCCGGCCGAGATCGCCGCGTGCCGCCGACGCGCGATCGTGACGATAAAGCATGACGTGCGCCCGCTCCAGCGTCAGCGTGCAATGCGGGATCGTCTCGCGGACGGCCGGCACGAACCCGATGATCGCTGGGGCGCGATCGACCAGCTCGACGATCACCGGCACGTGTTCGGCCAGCGACCAGGCACTTTGATCGAGCAGCTGGCCGGCCGTAAAGTCCACGCCTGAAATGCCGCGCAGCAGCGTGGCGCCGGCCAGGCCCTCGTGCCGAGCCCGATTGACGAGGGCTTCGGCAGCCGTTTGCCAGCCATGCTTATCGGTGCTGCGCAAATAAATGCGCAGCAAGACCTGCTCGCCCTCGAGCTTCATCCGGTCCCCTCTACATCATTCGGCCCAGGGCCACGCCCAACCGCACGGCCAGCACGCCGACCAAGACGCTGCCAACGAGATACATCGTGCCGGCCGTGGTCTCACCGTCGCGCAGCAGGCCGTGGGCCTCCCACTCGAACGTAGAAAACGTGGTGTACGCTCCCGTAAAGCCCACCGCGATGAGCAGCCGCAAGTCGTCCGTCCGAGGCCACGCGAAGGAGGCTCCCAGCGGCCGTTGATCGAGTCGCGTCAGAAACCAACCGAGAAACAGGCTGCCGGTAATGTTAATGATGAATGTGCCATAAGGGAGCGACGTGCCGAATAGTCGCCCCGCCGCAATGCCGACAGCCCAGCGCAGCAGCCCACCACAGGCCGATCCCAGCGCGACGCAGACGATGGACATGACATGCTGCACGGCGCTGCGAAGCCTTAACCGTTCCCAGGGGAGGGAATCCTAGTTTACGAGGAGAACCGGAGCATGGACGAGCTAAGTATCGTATCGCCGGCCATTTCGATCAAGGCGGCGCCAGCCGCGAGCGACCAACAGGCCGTCACCCTACGGACCGGTCCGGGGTGAGCGTCGCATTTGTGGGTGGGTCGCCGGGCCCTTGTGTTTTCCGTAGCCCAGTCCCTTTAGGGCTGGGACTTCGTGAGCAGCGCACATTTGCCCGTTCTCCGACGCGGCTTTTGGCCGCGTCGGAGAACGGGCAGATTTTGGGCGTGGCCGACAAATCCCAGCCCTAAAGGGGCTGTGTATTACCCACAATTTTTACAAGGTGGTCGGTTTGCTGGCAAATCGCTAATCGCTGCCTGCCACGGCAGTAATGGCTTCTGGCCTGCGGCGGCGCGCGGTGTGCATAGAGCCCTGGTTC
>DATCFX010000303.1:0-2949 GCA_036509275.1 Pirellulales bacterium
CGGGCGCAATTGCCTCGGCGGGCGACGGCTCCGTTCCCCAACTGACTGCCGCCGATGCCCGCGAGCGAATCGTTCGGCTGGCGCCTGGCGAAGAGGTCACCCGCACAATCGATTTAACTCGCGGCTTTACGGTGTTTGAGACCGCGGTTTCGTCCAGTCCCGCCGGTCTGCATGCAGGCGTCAGCGCCTGTGAATGCGCGTGTCGGGTTCGCGACCGGCGCGAGCTAAAATCGGTGACCGTGGACTACGAGCAGCCGTACACGTTCGCGGACGGTTTTCGCGCCTACACGGGCCTTGCGCCCGATGCCCTTCGGCTTTATAGTGGGCCGCTTTCCGCGACCATCGAGCGCCCCGTGGACTGAGACCGCGGAAGATGGGCATTGCGCACCAAGGCTATACCAGCCGTTCCTCTGCGTTCCTCCGCGCTCTGCCCGGTAAAATTAAACCGCAGAGATCGCAGAGGGGCGCAGAGGATGAGAGAAAAAGTAACGGCTAAAAAGCGGATTGGAATCCCGACGTTTCAACCCCCTTGGCTTTTTCGATGGTCTACATCGCAATCGTTCTGTGTGGACTGTCGGCTTTCGTTTCGCTGGCCGATATTGTCGGCGTATGGGCTGCATATCGGCGACAGCCGATGGGCATCCCGGGCGGCTATTCCAGCGTGCCGCTAATTTCGATCGCGCTGGGCGTTCTCGCCTGGCTGATTGCGCGGCGATCGATTGGTGCTTGGGCACTTCTTCCTGCTGCGATCGATCCGGGAACATGGCAGCTTATTTGGCTGCCGTTCTATTTGGTCTGGCATCGACGCAGGAACCGTGAGTAGCCGGCAGACCGCGGGCTTTTCGGAGATCCAGAATCCAAACTGACCCGCTACCCCACCAGTTCGCCAGATTGACTTCGGCATGGGCGCTGTTAGACTGGCCAAGCTTTCGGTGCCCATGATTCGGGCCTAACAGGGAACCCCGTGCAAGTCGGGGGTGGTCCCGCCGCTGTAACGGACAACGAACCAACGAGCGCAGCCACTGTCGACTCAACCTCGATGGGAAGACTGCGCGGGAAGTCCGGAGCCAGAAGACCTGCCGAAGGTAGTAAGCCTGGAGACTCCGCGCGCGACGGGTAGGCTTGCCTCGGCTGTTGTCATGGCCGGGTCTGAGGGACCCAGAAACCGGGTGCCGTCCCTCATGCGTTGGGTCTTGTGAGGCCAGGCATGAGGATGTTCTTGTTTTCCGCACTGCTGGACAAGCCAGCCGTGGCAGTTCGCGCTGCCGGCCATGATCGCGTCGCCGATCAGCGGAGGCTCGCGCCATGGGCCGCTTGACGCTCATCACCGGCGGCGCGGCCAGCGGCAAGAGCACGCATGCCCTGCGCATCGCCGCGCAGCACGGCGCGCACATCCTGTTCGTCGCCACTTGCCTGCCGCGCGACGACGAAATGCAAGCCAAAGTCGAGCGCCACCGCCGCGAGCGTCCGGCCTCTTGGACCACCGTCGAGGCCAGCCGCCATCTTGGCTCCGCGCTGGCCCCCGGCTTCGATGCCGCCGTGGTCGATTGCCTCACGCTGCTGGTTTCGCAACTGCTGGTCGATGAGCTGCCCGACAGCGACATCCTGGCCGAGGTTGACAGCCTGTGCCGGGCTGCACGCGCCGTCGACTATCCGGTGCTGCTCGTTACGGGTGAAGTGGGGCAGGGCATCGTGCCGGAGCACGCGCTGGCCCGGCGGTTTCGCGAGCTGGCCGGCCGCGCCAACCAACTGGCCGCCACGCAGGCCGATGAGGTCGAGCTGCTGGTCAGTGGAATTGCCGTGAGGATCAAGCATGCTGGCTGACACGCTCCAGCGCATCGGGCCGCTCGACGCACGGGCCATGGCCGCCATGCAGGCCCGGCTCGATGCGCTCACCAAGCCGCCCGGCAGTCTCGGCCGGCTGGAAGCCTTGGCCGTGCAATTAGCCGGCATCAGCGGCCGCGTGCCGCCGGTGTGCGACGAACGGGCCGTGCTGGTGTTTGCCGCCGATCACGGCGTGGTCGCTGAGGGCGTGAGCGCCTATCCGGCCGAAGTCACTCGACAAATGGTGCTGAATTTTCTGGCCGGCGGCGCCGCCATCAATGCCCTGGCGCGTCAAGCCGGCGCTAAATTGATCGTCGTCGACGCGGGCGTGGTCGGCGATTTGCCGCCGCACGCAAACCTTGTTTCGCGCAAAATCGCCCGCGGCACGCAGAACTTCGTCCACGCTCCGGCCATGACGCGCGACGAAGCGCTGCGTGCGGTCGAACTCGGCATCGGCTGCTTTGAGCCTTGCCAGGCCGTTGCACTGGGCGAGATGGGCATCGGCAATTCGACCGCCGCCGCTGCCATCGTCGCCGCCGCCACCGGCTGCTCTGCGGCAGAAGCGGTCGGGCCGGGCACCGGCATCGATGCAGCCGGCCGGGAGCGCAAGATTTCCGCCATCCAGCGGGCGCTGGCCCTGCACCAGCCCGACGCGGGCGACGGTCTGGCACTGCTCTCGGCCGTCGGCGGTTTCGAAATTGGCGCCTTGGCCGGGGCCATGTTGGCGGCGGCGGCGGCCCGAGTGCCGGCGGTGATCGATGGCTTCATCTGCACGGCCGCGGCACTGGTGGCTGCCCGACTTTGTCCAGCGGTGCGCGAATATCTGATTGCCGCTCACGTCTCGTCCGAGCCGGGTCATCCGTTGGCGCTGGCGGATCTGGGGCTGCGGCCGCTGTTGCAGCTCGACATGCGGTTGGGCGAAGGAACCGGCGCCGTGCTGGCCTTGCACCTGTTGGACGCCGCCTGCCGCATCGCCGGCGAGATGGCCACTTTCGACGAGGCCCACGTCTCGCGGAGGCAGCCATGAGTCAGACATTGACGGCCGGCACTCATGCGGCGCCGTCGGGGCGACGCAGTCATGGCGGAGCGGGCGAGGCCGGCGTGCTCGATTTCAGCATGAACCTC
>DATCFX010000304.1:0-3848 GCA_036509275.1 Pirellulales bacterium
CGATCATGGAAAACGACGAGATGCGCTCGAGCCAGAACGGCATGTTCTGGGCCTCGGTCTTGTCCATGATCGGCGTGGCCCTGTTGTTCGTGGCCGGCTTCGGCGGCATCCGCCACGCGCTGCTGGCGCACCTGGTACTGCTCCTCGGCATGGCCTGGTCATTTGGTTACGTCACGATGACGGTCGGCCACCTGAACATTCTGAGCGTGTCGTTCACTGCCACGCTAATCGGCATCGGCATCGACTATGGCATCCACTATGTGGCCCGATACCTCGAACTGCGCGGCGCCAGCCGCGACACGAAGAGCTGCTTGCTGCGGACTACCTCGGGCGTGGGCCCGGCGATCATGACCGGTGCGCTGACGACGGCCGTGGCCTTCTTTGCGGCCGGATTTACCAGTTTTACCGGCGTGGCCGAGCTTGGGCTGATCGCCGGCGGCGGCATCCTGATTTGTTGCGCGGCCGAGCTGCTCGTGCTGCCGGCGGCGATTGCCCTGGTCGATCGCAGCGGATGGGGCGGCCGCATGCCGGACCCGCTGCCCGTTCACCAATGGATCGAGCCGCTGATGCGCCGGCCCGGCCGCCTGCTGCTCTCCACCTGCGCGCTAACCGTCATCCTGGGCATGGGCGTGGGCCACTTGTGGTACGACCACAACCTGCTGAACCTGCAGCCGGTGGGGCTGGAGAGCGTCGAGCTGGAGCGCAAGCTGCTGGCCGAGAGCAACCAAAGCGTCTGGTACGCAGTCTCGATCGCCGACAACCGCGAAGAACTGCTGGATCGCAAGGCCCGGCTGCTGCAATTGAAGAGCGTCGAGCGGACCGAGGAAATCGTGTCGCTGCTGCCGGCCGATCACGAAGTCAAGCGGCCGATCATCGAGCGCATCCAGAAACAACTCATGGCCTTGCCCGAGCGCCCGCCTTTGATCCCGGTCGACCGACCCGAGGAACTGGGCCGGGTGCTCGCCAAGGCCCAAGACCTGGTGATCCTGGGCCAGCAGGCGCGGGCGGCCCGCAACTTCGAGCAGGTGCGCGACATGCTGCGGCGGCTGCCGCTATCGGACTGCTACGCGCTGCTGTCGCATTTTCAGCAGCAGATGGCCGGCGACCTGCTGACGCGGCTGTATGCCCTGCGATCGATGGCCAATCCCGAGCCGCCCGAGCTCAGCGACCTGCCCGAGAGCCTGGTACACCGCTTCGTCGGCCAGCACGACCGGTATCTGCTGAAGATTTACGGCCGGGGCAACATCTGGGACATGGGCGCGCTGGCCAAGTTCGTCAAGGACGTGCGCAGCGTCGACCCGCGCGTCACCGGCAATCCGGTGCAGGCCTACGAGGCGTCGCTGGAAATGAAAACCAGCTACGAGAACTCGGCGCTGTACGCGCTGGTGATTATCCTGGCGCTGCTGTGGTTCGATTTCCGCAGCGTCCGCTATGCTCTGCTGGCGTTTCTGCCGCTGGCGGTGGGCGTGTTGCAGATGTTCGGCATCATGGGCCTGCTGAACATTCCGCTGAACCCGGCCAACATGATCGCGCTGCCGCTGATCCTGGGCATCAGCGTCGACGAGGGGGTCCACATTGTTCACGACTTCCGCGAGCATCGCGGCCGCTATCGCATGGCCCCCTCGACGGCCGTAGCCGTGTTGGTCGACGCGCTGACGACGATCGTCGGCTACGGGGCCTTGATGATCGCCTCGCATCAGGGCTTGCAGAGTTTGGGCCGCGTGCTCACGATCGGCGTGAGCGCCTGCATGTTCACGTCGCTCGTGATGCTGCCGGCCCTGTTGACGTGGATCACGCGCAACCGGCCGGACGAAGAGCCGGAAAACAACGCCGCCGGCCGCAACTTCGCCACCGGCAAGGGCAACGTCTGGCGCCGCGACGAAGCCGAGCATCCCGGCCAGGGAACACACACGCTGCCCGCCACGCGGCCCGAGCGCGCTGTCGCCCGTGCCCCGGATCTGTGATCCCAATTGCGCACAGCGCTCCCGCTGCAAGCAACGGGGCTAAAGGGCCGCCCTACTCGCCGGCGATCCCCCATTCATCATTCCGCATTCATCCTTCATCATTTCATTTCCTCCCTACTCCGGCAGCGGCTTGCCGCGCGTCTCGGGGAGGAACCAGATGATGACAATGCCGAATAGATAAACGGCACTCATCACCGAGCAGGCCAGCGGGTAGCCGCCCTTGATCGTGAAACCGGCCAGCGGGATGTCATTTTTAAAGACGCCCATCAGCGTACCGGTTTGCAGCGCGCCCACTGCTGCCAGGATGCGGCCGAAATTGAAGCTGAAGCCTTGCCCCGTGGCCCGAAAGCTGGTCTTGAACAGCTCAGGCAGATACAGCGGCAGCCAGCCGTAGAACGACGCGGTGCAAGCGCCGGAGATAAAGCTCCAGACCAGCAGCGGCGTGCCAAATTCGTGGTTGAGCTGAAACACGCCCAAGATGCTGAAAAACGAGATCACGCACAGCACCGTGTAGGCCGGGCGGCGGCCGATCCAGTCGCCCAACATCGCGGCGGCGATCGTGCCGACGATCGCCCCGAAGGCCAGCCACATCTGCGTGTGCTCCTTGGCGCCCAGTGCGGCGTTGGAATTGGTCAGTTGGTCCGCCCAAGTGGGTATCCATTGCGTGCCGGCCCAGGTGCCCAGCAGCGCCACGCCGCTCAAGCAGGCCGCCAACAGCATACGTTTCAGCGTTTGGCGAATTTCGCGACTTTCGGCCTGCGTGCCGCCGCCCTGCCGGTGCAGGAAGCGAACTACCGGCCAGGTGTAGCCGCAAGTCGCAATTACGAGTCCGGCAATCGAGCCGACGATGCGCGCCGGCAGTCCGACGTCGGCGCTCCAGACGTAGACGATCAAGATCGGCCCCAGACCGCCCACGATCACGCCCAGCAGATCCTTGGTTTCCCAGTTGGAGGTCGAGCCCTTGTCTTTTTCGTGCTGCCACTTCTCCGACTCGGGCACGAAAATGCGGATCAAGAAGGTGAGCAGCGCCGGCAACGTGCCCATCAGCATCATCAGCCGCCAGCCTTGATTGGCGGTGAGCATTTCGACCCAATCGTGCGACATGCCGACGTCGACCAGCAGCGTCCGCATCTCGCCCAGGAAGTTTTTCAGTTGCAGGCCGATCACGCCCACCAGCAGGTAACCGACATTGGCGGCCGCGCCGATCAACCCGGCCATCAGCGCCCGCGAGCGATTGGGCCAAACCTCCATCACCAGGGCCACGCCCAGCGACCATTCGCCCCCCATGCCCAGCGCCGCGATAAAGCGCATCAACCCAACCTGCCAAGCGGCGCCCACCGAACTCATCATCTCGGCGCCATGCTCCCACCCAACGAGGCGCAACAGCGCCACCGGCCAGGCGGCGTTGGCGACGCCGCACAAACCCGTGAACAGCGCATAGACGAGCACGCTGAGGGTCATCGCCCGCACGCGGCCGATGCGGTCGCCCAACCAGCCGAAGAGCACGCCGCCCGTGGCCGCTCCGACCAGGAACAAGGCCGTGATGACGCCGAACCAAAAACCGACATCGCCTTCGGGCATGCCCGGCATCAGGTCCTTGAGCGCGGTGCGGCCGACCATCGAGAAGACGCCCATTTCGGCGCCGTCGAACATCCAGCCCAGCAGCGCGGCGGCCAGCGCCATCCACTGGCCGGCACCCACTCGGCCATTGTCCGGCGAGCCGGCCAGGGCGTCGTCCAACGGATCTTGAATCGGGTCGGAACCAGCCATGCGAATCGATGCTCCAATGTGCTACGCGTTGGGTGCCAAACTACGCGTTAGGTGCCATGTTACGCGATGGGTGCCATGCCTACGCCGCGTGGGCATGCGCGTTGGATCTGCATT
>DATCFX010000305.1:0-1018 GCA_036509275.1 Pirellulales bacterium
CGAGGTTACGCCGGCCAGCACGATCCGCACGCCGTTCTTGTGCGGCACCAGCGCATAGCTGCGGGCCGTATAGTCGGCGGCGAACCCCGTGCCGTTGATCGTAACCTGGATCGTGCGATCGAGCATGCTGCCCAGGTTATACAACAAGCAGCGGCGCGGCGGTAGAAAAGCGTGCCGGGCCGCTGGCACTCGCAGCGCGTGCCACGACACGGCCAATAAAAGATTGACATCAATCCCTTGCAGGGGTAGTTTGCGCTCACGCTGGTCCCACCGGCCTGCGCCGCGGACGGTGTTCGGTCTTTGCCTGCCAGGATTTCCTACCCGAATTTTTTGCTTGGGCGTCTGCAATGGACCCGCCCGGGCATACACCACGCCGGAGCCCCCCAGGAATGTTGTGGCTCAACGGTTCATCGGCCGATTTGCGGCGCGGGTGGTCGCGCCGAGATTGTTTGCGGGCCGGTCTGATCGGTGCGCTGGGCGGCGGTCTGGCAACTCCTGCCGCCAGCCACGCTGCGACGGATCAGGACCGGCCGCTGGGCTTCGGTCAGGCCGACGCTTGCATTTTCATTTACTTGTTCGGCGGACCGAGTCATATCGATATCTGGGACATGAAGCCCGACGCACCCGAGGGCATTCGGGGCGAATTCAAGCCGGTGGCCACCAACGTGCCCGGCGTGCAGATCACGGAGCACCTGCCGCGTTTGTCGCGCCATGCCGACAAGTATGCCGTGCTCCGCTCGCTGACGCATGGTGACAACTCGCACGGTTCGGCCGGCCATATCATGATGACCGGCCATCGTCCGCGGCTGCCGGGCGAGATCCCGCCTTCGATCGACGACTTTCCGCATTTCGGTTCCGTGCTCGGGCGTGTGGGCTCGGGCCGGCACTCGCCGCTGCCGTATGTGTCGCTGCCGCAAGTGCTCGAAACCAGCACGAACGTCGTACCGGGCCAGAACGGCGGCTTCCTAGGGCGCGCGGTCGATCCTTTTCGCCTCGCGCGGCCCGACGACCGCCGGCT
>DATCFX010000306.1:0-1396 GCA_036509275.1 Pirellulales bacterium
GGACGAAAAGGCGATGGAGAGCCCGGCTGGCAAACCATCTGGGGCGGCTTGGAAACCCTGCTGCTCTGCCTCCGAGGAGCCCAAGCCCTCGGGTAAAATTGTGGGTAATACACAGCCCTAAAGGGACTGGGCTACGGAAAACGGCAAAGCAGAAACCGCGTGGGTTCAACGCCCAGCATTTTCCACCTACTTTCGAGACGCCCACACACCGTTAGCCGTGGGGCAGGATAATCCTCGCAATTGGGACGCACGGAAGCTAGATTGAGACGCGCTTGCCCGCCAGATTTTATCGCCCGCCCCGCGCCTCGCCGGCATGCTGCCGACCAGTCCCCCGCGAGCCCACATGATTCGACGCGAATTCATCCAGACCGGTCTGGGGTATACGGCGCTGGCGGCCGCACCGCTCACGCGGGCAGCCGCCGCCGACGCAGCGGGTAAAGCGCGCATCCCGATCGGCTTCCTGGGCGCGACCTACTCGCACGGGCCGGCCAAGATCAAGCTCGCCATGTCTTCGCCCGACTGGGAATTCGTCGGCGTGTGTGACGCGTCGGCCGCCGGCCGCCAGACGTGCGACAAGCTCGGGGCAAAACTCATTTCGCCAGATGAACTGTGGCAGCGCGCCCGCGTGGTGGCCGTGGAATCCGACGTGCGCGACCATGCGCCGCAGGCCTTGCTCGCGCTCAAGGCGGGCAAGCACGTCCACCTCGAAAAGCCGCCGGCGACCCGCTTCGCCGAGATGCAGGCCGTCGTTGCGCTGGCCCGCGAAAAGCAGTTGCTGCTGCAAACCGGCTTCATGTGGCGTTATCATCCCGGTTTTCAGGCCATCTTCGAGGCGGTGCGCCAAGGCTGGCTGGGCGACGTGTTCATGGTGCGAGGGTTCATCAGCAATCATCTTGCTCCGGCCCGTCGGCAGGAGTGGGGCGCGTTCCAGGGCGGCTCGATGTTCGAATTGGGCTCGCACCTGGTGGACGCCACGGTGCGACTGCTCGGCAAGCCCCGGACGGTGACGCCCTTTTTGCATAGCGACGGCAACTTCCACGACGCGCTTAAAGACAACAACGTGGCGGTGCTCGAGTACGAGCGGGCCACCGCCGTGCTCTTGAACACGGCCCTGCAGGCCGGCGCCACTCCGCGGCGATCGT
Organism: Pirellulales bacterium; assembly: GCA_036509275.1. Taxonomy (GTDB): domain Bacteria; phylum Planctomycetota; class Planctomycetia; order Pirellulales; family PNKZ01; genus DATATB01. The sequence goes on from DATCFX010000306.1 coordinate 1,143, forward strand.
TCCAGGTGCTCGGCACCAATGGCACGGCCACGCTCGAACCGATCGAGCCACCGACGCTCGCGATCGAACTGGTCAAGGCAGCGGGCCCTTATAAGCGGGGCTCGCAGCAGGTGCCGCTGCCTGCCTACGAGCGTTATACAGGCGATTTCGCCGATCTGGCGGCTGCCGTGCGCGGCGAACATCCCTTGGCCGTGTCGCTGGACGACGAGTTGGTCGTGGCCGAGACGGTGCTCAAAGCTGGTGGCATGTGATGC
>DATCFX010000307.1:0-1418 GCA_036509275.1 Pirellulales bacterium
GGGCAGCACCGCCTGGCCACAAGCCAATCACCTGGCGTTCACGCAGTCGGTCACGCGCATTGCGCTGGGCAGCCGGTTCGAGGTCGAGCTGGTGGACGTGTCGCACAGGGCGCTGCCGCGCGAAGTGCGGATGCACTACCGCTTCGAAGGCGAGGACGAGCCGGCCGCCGAGCGCGTCGAGCCGATGAAGTTCGTGGGCGGCGTGATGATGGCCGGCCTGGACGACGTGCTGCGGCCCTTCGAATACCGTGCCGAAGGGGGCGACGACAACACCATGCCCTGGACGCGGCTGGAAGTCATCGAGCCTCCGGCCGTCGTGCAGTTGACCGCCACGCTGCATTACCCGGCCTACACGGGCTGGCCCGCCGCCGACAGCGACCCGCACTTGCAGGCACTCGTCGGCACGCGCGTGGCATTGGCCGGCAAGACCACCAAGCCGGTGCGGGCAGCCACGATTCACGTCGAGCACGGCGGCCGGTTCGCGGCCCACGTCAGCGCCGATGGCTTCTCCTTCACGCTGCCGGTCGACGGGGCCCAGCCGCTGGTGATCCGCAAGTCCACAACTTATACAATCGACATGGAAGATTTGGAGGGATTCCACGGCGGCCAGGGCGTGCGCTACGACCTGCGGGCCGTCGAAGACCGCCCGCCGACGGTCTCGCTCGAAGAGCCGTCGGCCGATACGTTCGTGGCGGCCGGTGCGGCCGTGCCGATCCAGGCCCTCGTCAAGGACGATCTGGCGATCCAGCACGCGGAGCTGGAGGTCGTGATCCCGGGTGCGGGCGCAGCCACGCCGCGCGAGGCCCGGTTCGGACTTTATCAGGGTCCTGCCCAGCCGCCTCCGCCGCCAGCCCGCGCGGCGCAAAATCCGCCCGGCGAAAGCCGGCCGCTGACGTTCCGGCTGGAGCTGGCAAAGTGGAAGCTCGCACCCGGCTCGACGCTGTCGCTGCGCGTGGCGGCCCGCGATTATCAGCCGGCCACGGCCTACAGCCAGTCGCGGCGGCTGACCGTGCTCTCGGTTGACGAGTTGCAGGACCGGCTGGCCGAGCGCCGGGGGTTCATTCTCAGCGAGTTGGGCCGCGTCCTGCGCCTCGAGCGCGAATCGCGGGCCCAGGTCTCGGGCCTGGAAATCCAACTCGACCAGGTCGGCCGCCTGCAAAAACAGGACCTCGACCATTTGCAGCAAGCCGAGCTGACCCAGCGCCAGGTGGAACGCGGCCTGGCTCGCGAAGGCGACGGTGTGCCGGCCCAGGTTCAGCGGCTCCTGGCGGATCTGGAAAATAACAAGATCGACAATTCCGACTTTCAGCGGCGCATGCAGTCGTTGCTCTCGGAGTTGACGAACCTGGGAAACGAGCATCTGCCGCCCATCGCCCGCGGGCTGACCGCCGCGCTCAAAGGCTTTAGCGCCGAGCAGG
>DATCFX010000308.1:0-1539 GCA_036509275.1 Pirellulales bacterium
GGACGAAAAGGCGATGGAGAGCCCGGCTGGCAAACCATCTGGGGCGGCTTGGAAACCCTGCTGCTCTGCCTCCGAGGAGCCCAAGCCCTCGGGTAAAATTGTGGGTAATACACAGCCATGAATGGCTGGGCTACGGAAAGCGGACCCAGCCATGCTGGGCTGTGGAAAGTGGCGGTTGCGCGAAGCCGGCCCGGCGCTCCCTATCGCTCGTTTCACGCCCGGCAGCTATGCTCTAGCGGTCGAGGGCTGCGTGGGGCTGCGCATGCCCACGCGGCGTGGGCACGGCACCCAAGGCGGCATGGCATCCAAGGCGTCACGGTATCCAAGGCGGATTGACCCCCGGGAGATTTCTGCACCGATGTGGTTCAAACAGATGTTCGCCCGCAAGTCGCTCGAGACGCTCCTGGCCGAGATGTCGGGCGAGCATCAACTGCGGCGTGTGCTGGGGCCGGTGGCCCTGACGGCGATCGGCGTGGGGGCGATCATCGGGGCCGGCATTTTCGCCATGACCGGGCGCGTGGCCGCCGAAGACGCGGGTCCCAGCATCGTACTCTCGTTTGTCGTGGCCGGCGTCGCCTGCGCGTTTGCCGCGTTGTGCTACGCCGAGTTTGCCGCCATGGCCCCGGTGGCCGGCAGCGCCTACACGTATACGTATGCCACGCTCGGCGAACTGTGGGCCTGGGTCATCGGCTGGGACCTGATCCTCGAATACGCCATGAGCTGCGCGGTGGTCGCCGCCCACTGGGCGCATTATCTCGACGAGTTTCTGATGAGCACGCTGGGCGTCCGCATTCCGCCGCAACTGCTCGAGGATCCGTTCAGCAAGGTGCTTGTCAACGGCGAGCTGGTGCATGCCTGGTTCAACCTGCCGGCAATCTGCATCATGGCGGTCGTCACCGGGGTCTTGATCTTGGGCATTCGCGAGAGCGCGTTGGCCAATGCAGTCCTGGTGTTTGTGAAGGTCGCGGTCGTGCTGTTCGTGATCGCGCTGGGGATCGTGTACGTCAACAAGGACAACTGGACGCAAGTGCCGGTTTCGGATCGGCCCGCGACCGACGTGAAGGATTATCTGACCCGTCATCCGGACGTCGCCGCGAGGCTGCCGGCAGGAGCGGTATCGGAAATCGACAGCGGAGCAGAGTTGCTCAAGCAGCATCCCGCCTTCGCCCGCTCGCTCACGCCGGCCCAAAACGTGGAGTTCTCGAAGCTCGTCAGCGAGGGAAACAAGTGGGGGCTGTTGGCATTGCTGGGAATCAAGCACTGGTTGCAGCCGCTGGACGATTCGATGCGGAGCGGGTTCCTGCCGTTTGGGCTGTCGGGACTGATGGTCGGCGCGGCGTTGGTATTTTTTGCGTACATCGGCTTCGATGCCATTTCGACCCACGCCGAAGAAGCCCGCAACCCACAGCGCGACGTGCCGCTGGGCATCCTGATCTCGCTGGCCCTGTGTACGCTGCTGTACATCCTGGTGTCGGGCGTGATCACGGGTATGGAGCCGTATCCAGGCATCGACACCAAGGCGGCCGTCGCGGCGGCTTT
>DATCFX010000309.1:0-1117 GCA_036509275.1 Pirellulales bacterium
TCGTAGCTCCGCCGCAGTTCGTCGACCGCGTCGTCGAACCGGCCTTCGTCGAGCAGGAGCTCGCCCTGGCGCGCCCGCGCCTGCGGGTCGTCGGGATGCTCGGCCAGTGTTTTGGCGACCTGCTCGCGTAGCTCGTCAAGCTGGTAGTAGCTTTCGACATGATCGACGCCCTGCGAGATGACCGCCCCGTGGTAGCAAATCAAGTTGCCGGGCACCGTGCCGCTTCGCGAGCGGCTGCGGGCCACCAGCCGACCGTCGGCCAGGTCGATGGCCGCCACCTCGGCCGAACTGAGCGGCAAATAATAGCGGTCGCGATTATAAAAGCCGCGTCCGCTGGGCGTGCTGTTGGAAGGCAACGCCAGCGCGTCCTCCGTCCAGGCCGACTCTCCATCGGCCAACCGCAGGGCCTTGACCGTTCGGCTGCCGACCACAACGACCTTGCCATGATGTACGCAGGCCACATAAAGCCCGTCTTCACGCGGCTTCTGCCATTTCAACTTGCCATCGGTCAGGCCGACGCAATAAATCTCCGACGACTCAAGAGGCGTGAAAATCACGTGCCCCTCGGCAATCGTCATGCTGGCGTCGGTCCAGCGATCGTTGTCGTTGTCGTCATTGACCTGTGGAACCTGCTGAAAGCGAAATTGCAGCATCCGATTCTGCATGAAATTCGCATCCAGCGATTTGGGATATTGATAGCCCCACAACAGCGAGCGGGTTGTCAAATCGAGGGCCACCACGGCGCCGGCCGACGTCGGACAGACCAGAATGCCATCCGAATACGAGGGCGTCGCGCCAGCCAGGCGACGCAAGTGGTCTTCCACCAGGTTCGGCTCGACAATCACAAGCTGCTGCGACCATTCCACGCCGCCGCTGCGCGGGTCGAGCACGAACAGGCGAATTTCCCCCTTCACCTCGGCCAGCACATAGAGCGAACCACCCACCGGCAACGGCGGTCCCAGAAAGAAACTGCCCGACAACGCCGGCTGCTCGTCGCTGACCCACATCAACTTGCCTTGCGAGGCGATCTCATAAGCCCGCAACTCATTGGCGGGCCGCTCGGCCGGCTGCATGGCGAACGGACGATTGTTGAAAGCGATCTGCCGCGGCTGGCTTT
>DATCFX010000310.1:0-4223 GCA_036509275.1 Pirellulales bacterium
ACTCTGCAAGCCGCAGCGAGCCGTTCGGCCGCCGGCTTTGATCCCCTTTTGGACGACTCGCCGATGTTTGTGGCGCGCAGCCCGACAGTCGCTAGCCGCACTGCTTCGCCGTGTGACCGTCTTCATTGCCCACCCACGGTCCCTTGGTAAAGGGCTATCGCGATGCGCGCATTGAACGCCTGGATGTATGACCGATTGCGCTTGGGTGCCCGACGCCGCGCGCTCCAGCGGAGCAAGTCGGCGGCAAAAGCTGTTGCCCGGCGGCTGAGCTTTGAAGCGCTCGAAGGCCGCCGGCTGCTGGCTGTGACCGAGACCTTCGCCGGCGGGGCGCTGACGGTGGACCTGAGCGCGTCCCTCGACGCGGCCACGCTGTCCGCCACAGCGGCCGCTTCCGGCGGCGCGCAGAGCATTCAACTCGCCGGTACGGGATTCACGACCCAGACGTTTGTCGGCGTCACTTCGGTCGTCATCAACTACGGTTACGAGACCGAAAGCGTCACACTCAACGGCACCGCGGCCATCGCGATTGGCGGCGCGTTGGGCGTCAACGATCCCGGCAACTCGATTGGCGAGACGCTGACGTTCGCCAATACGACCAGCTATTCGTTCGCCTCTGCCAGCATCCTAGCTGACACAACAGGCCCCGGCGTCGCCACCGTCGCGATCGACGACTCTCTCGCCACCGCATCCGGAACACTAACGATCGGCACCGGTGTTTCCAGCACATCGCCCAAGGTCACATTCGGAGGGACCGGTACCATTTCGGCCGCCGGTGGCGACATTGACATCAGTGCTTTTGACGACCCGACGATGGCAATTACCACGCCCCTGAGCGATCCGTCCGGCACCGTACGGCTCGTGAACGAAAGTACCATCACTGACTCGAGCACGATCACCGCGGCCAACTTGAGCGTGACTAACCTCGACGATAATGAGTTGCTCGAGGGCGATAATGCGGTGTCAGGCACGGTCGCCTTCTCGCCCGGAGCGCTTAAAAGCGTATCATTCAACGACGGCGGCAGCACCGCCCTGACGGTGGGGACTGTCGCGGCCAGCGGCTCGTTTGCCGCGGTCACGGGCGTCAACGCAGGCGATGAAGTCAACATCGTCAGCGGCGGCACGCTGACCATCGACAGCCCGATCCAGGATTCCAACAGCGGCAGCGTGCGTTTCATCGCAGCGGGCGAGATTACGCAATCCAGCGCCGGCACGATTACGGCCCAGTCGCTGAGCATCACCAACACGGGCTCCGCGGGCGATGCCGTGCTGGAGGCGGCCAATACCGTGCATACGCTGGCCACGACGAACTCTGCCTCGGGTGGGGCCCTCTCGTTCCTCACGTCCGATGCCGGTGTAACAATCAGCACAGTGGCGGCAGCTACGCAAGATCCTGATGCGCTGTTTGGTGCCGTCGTGGGAATTACCACCAACGACGGCGACGTGAATCTCGACACTGACGGCAGCGGCGGCGTCACGATCGATCAGCCAATCAACGTCGGCACTGCGGACGTGCGGGTGGTCTCAGCATTCGGCCTGAGCCAGACGACCACGGCCACGGTCACCGCCGCCAGCCTGGCAATTGCTAACACGGGCGCCACCATCAAGCTCGAATCCTCGAACGACGTGGGCACGCTGGCCCTCGACAGCACGGCCCCCCTTGGAGTCACGGTGTTCAGCGTCGGCAGCAACAACCTCATCGTTGGCAGCGTGGCCGCCGCGGCAATCACGGTCGATCCTGACGGACTCTTTGCGACAGTCACCGGTATCACCGCCGACGACGGCAATGTCGACGTCAGCAGCGGCGGACTGGAAATTGAGGATGCTGTTGCCATCAGCGGCGCGGCCTTCCGGCTCGCCGAATCCGGAAACGTCACACAAACCGCCACGGCAACCATCACCGCCAGTAAGCTGGCCCTATCGAATTCGGCCGGCAGCACCGTTTTGGAAGCGGCCAACGATATCACGACCTTGGTTGCCAGCGACACGGCGGCCGGCAGCTATCTCACGCTCAACAACGGCACCAACGCCTTGTACATCGGCTCAATAACCGCTGAAAACGTGAACGTCGACACCAGCGGTCTGTTCGGTGCGATTACCGGGATCACAACCGACAACGACGATGTGAACTTGCAAAGCGGCGGAGTGACGATCGACCAGGCGATAGCCGCCGGCACCGGGACGGTTCGCATTGCCGTTGCCGGCAACGTCAGCCAGGTATCGCCCGGCACGATTACCGCTGCTGGCCTGAGCATCGCGAACTCTACTGGAAGCTCGGTGCTCGAGCTTTCCAACAACGTCGGCACTTTGGCCGTCAGCAATTCCGCCTCCGGCGCCGCATTCACGTTCAATAACAGCACCACCGCGCTGGCGATCGGTACAGTCGCGGCTCCAGGCTTGCCGGAAGATCCGAACACGCTCTTCGCCGCGTCCAGCGGCATCACCATCAGCAATGCCGATGTGAATCTAGCGGCGGGCGCGATCGCGATCAATCAGGCTGTCGCCGCCGGCACCGGCAACATGCGCCTGGTCGCTGCGGGTATCAGCCAGGCGAGCCCCGGCACCCTTACGGCCGGAGCTTTGAGCCTGTCCAATTCCAGCGGGAACGTACTGCTCGAGCTCAGCAACAGCATTGGCACCTTGGCCGCCACGAACTCGGCATCGGCTGGCGCAGTCAGTTTCACCAGCATCAACACGGTCACGCTCAGCACCGTCGCGGCTGCGGGCGACGCGGCCGGCATTTTCGCCGCCGTCACGGGCATCACGACGTTCAACGGCGATGTGAACCTGGACACCAACGGATTGAATATCGACAACCCCATCGCCGCCGGCACGGGCACGGTGCGCCTCGCCGGCAGTGGGGCCATGACCCAGCTTGCCGCTGGCACGATTACCGCCGCGAACCTGGACATCTCGATCGGTGCGGCCAACGCCGTGCTGGAGGCGGCCAACGACGTCGGCACATTTGCGAGCACTGCCACCAGTTCGCCCAGCGCGCTGACTTTCAGCAACGGGGCCAACGCGCTGACGATTGGCAGCGTTGCCGGCGAGTCGTTGGCGCTCGACCCCGGCAGGCTGTTCAGCTTCGCAGTCACGGGCGTGCAAAGCGGCAGTTCGGGCACGGCCAATAGCGGTGACATTGACATCGTGAGTGGCGCACTGGCGATTATTGACCAGGTTGATGCTGCCGGCAGTTCAAACGACGTGCGCATCGTCGCATCGGGAGCGGTGACCGAAAGCGGCTCAGGCCGGATCGTCGGCACGTTGAGTGTCGTGACCAGTTCCGGCAACATCGTGCTGGAAAGCAATAATGGGATCCCCGCCACGATCGCCGCCAACGACACCGCAGCCGGGGCTTCCGTGGCGTACAATTCTATTTTCAATGGCACGGTCGGCAGCGTGCCCGCTGCAGCGACCTCGCTTGACCCCAACAGGCTGTTTGGCACCGTCACGGGCATCACCACCAGCAATGGCGACGTGAACCTCGACACTGGTGGACTGACGATTAGCAGCGCCATCTCAGCCGGGACCGGTATTGTCCGCCTCGTCGAGTTGGGTGCAGTCACCCAGACCGCCGGCATCGCGGCCGCTGGATTGAGCATCTCGAATTCGTCCGTGAACGGGAAGTTGATCCTGGAGTCGACCAATGCGGTGGGCACGTTGGCCGTCAGCGATACGGGATCGACCGAGCCGCTGAGCTTCAACGACGGCACCACGGCCTTGACGATCGGCAGCATCGCCGCGGCTCCAGCCAATGTCGATCCCAGCGGCCTGTTCCCACCCGTGACAGGTGTCACCACCAAAAATGGCGATGTCAACCTGCTGAGCGCCGGCTTGTCGTTCGGTCAGCCCATCAGCGCGGGCACCGGCAACGTCCGCCTGGTCGAATCGGCCGCGGTGACCTGGGGCACGATCACTGCCTCCGGCTTGAGCTTCTCCAATTCCGGCGGCAATGTGACGCTAGGATCGACGATTGATGTCGCCACGCTGGCCGCGATGAATTCCAGCGCCGGCAGTTCCTTCACCTACGACTACGGCAATACGGTCATCGGCACAATCGCCGCCCCCACGGCCGTGGCTGATCCCAACGATATATTCTCCGCCATCAGCGGAATCACAACCCACGGCGGCGCGATCAGCGTCGTCAGCACGGGGGCCAATACCTCCTTGACTGCCAATGCCAACATCGTCAGCGGTGGCGGCAGCATCACCCTGCAAGCCACCGG
>DATCFX010000311.1:0-3089 GCA_036509275.1 Pirellulales bacterium
CGAAAACGTCACCTGCCGGCTCTGGCCCGGCTCCAGGTCGATGGTCTTGCTGGCGACGGGCACGCCGTCGATCGCCAGGGTCGCTTGCACATCCTTGCGCGGGGCGGAGCCCTGGTAGTTGATCGTGGCCACGAGCGTGGCGGCGGTTTCCACGTCGGCGACGCCATCTTCCACGCGCAGATCGGCGACCCAGGCATTGTCCGGACGCTCGGGGGCGACTTGCACAATCTGCAAGTCGGCGTCGGGACCGAGCAGCTCGGTCAGCGGCCCGGTCGGCCAATTGATCGCCTGCTGATCGCCGATGAGCACCAGCCGCTTGGCCGCCGGCGCGGGCGTCCGCACGCAAGCCTCGCGGGCCATGTCCAGCGCCTGCGCGGCGCTGGCCTGGCAATCGACCACGGCGATGGCGTCGAGGGCCTCGAGCGCATCCTCGCGCGTGCGATAGGCGTCCCAACTGAAGCCGCCGCCGCACGTGGGCAGCACCGAGATCTGGCTGCCCGGCGGCAACCGCTCGATGAATTGCCGGGCGTGCTGCCGGGCTTCGTCGAGCACCGTGCCTTCCAACCGCTGGTAGCCCATGCTCAGGCTATTGTCGACGACGATCACCGCGTGTACCGGCTGGCCGATGGTCGCGGCGGCCTGCGAATCGGCCAGGTACGGCCGGGCCATCGCCAGCCCAAACAGCAGCAGGCAGGCGGTGCGCACCACGAGCAACAGCAAGTCGCGCAAACGCAGGTAGCGCCGGCTGCGCTGGGCCGCTTCGCGCAGGAAATCCATCGCGGCCCAGTGTACCGTGCGATAGCGGCGGCGATTGAGCAGGTGGATGAGCACCGGCCCCGCGGCCGCCGCCACGCCCGCAATCGCAAAAGCCCCGGCCAGGAAACTAGGCATGAACGGTGATACTCGAATCGAGACGCGACGGTCAAAACAGCCGTATCAGTCACACTTGGCTCGCCGCGCTATCTGGCTGGCCGCGCTGTGGGGCGTTAGCGGAGCAGCGCGTGAAAGCCCGCCTGGATGAAGTGTTGGTCACCAGTTAAAGCGTCGGTGATGCCTTCGTCTGTCATAACTACGAATGAAATGCAATCTGTGAGGGACCATCGTTTGTCGCTGCGCGCGTCGTAGAGTTCGACGCCCTTGTTCCAAAGCGCATCCGTTGTCGGAACGATGACGTGTCCGCGGCCGGCGTGTAGCTCGATCAGGATCCGTTGAAACAATCCGCGTTGGACGGAGTGCCCGAGACCATCTGCGACCTCGGTCAAGACCCAGGTAGTCAGCACGAGCGGAACATTCTGCGCGCGCGAATACGCCAATGCTTTCCGATGGGCCGCATCCAGCGGATTCGCCAGCGCGAAAAAGTAAAATGAATCCGCAAAGACCCTGGTCATACGCGAGGGGTCCCATGAATGTAATGGTCGTGCTGCTCCGCCATATCTGGCGGCAGGTCAAGGACTTTCCCGATGATATCGGCGAACTGCTCTGCCAGGGTCCCTGGCTGCGGTGCCGGCAGCGGCTCAACTTGCACCTCGGTCCCGTCGGGTAGTTGCAGTTTCTCGTCGAACACCACGACGCCGTTCTGCACGCGTCCTCGAAAAATCATCGACCGCTCCATTTGTTTGTTTTGATCCGGCCCAAACCGATTTTAGACTGGCAATACGCGGTCAGACTATAGTCCGGCGCGTGCGTCAGCGGGCCTCTTGTTACTATTGAAAGCGCTTAAGGCTGTCGATGCGGCCTTCCTGCAAGATGGGTAAATAGCGGTTGGGCATGGCGAGGATGAAGCAGCCGACGCTGGTGGCGTAGAGGTCGCCAGGCTTGCCGCTGACGCGTCGATCGTCGTGCCATACGCCGTTGGTTTTTTGATCCGACAATCTGCCCTGGGCCGTAACGATCGCGTCACGCAGCTTCGGATACAGTGTGTGCCAGGAGTCTCCGCCGCGCTGGTAGATCGCCTGGCCGACGTAGTACGTCGTGTAGGCATCGAGCGGCAGTTTGTTGCTGCGCGGGTCACTCGCGAGGCCTTTGAGCGCCACGGAGATCACCTCCATGTTCTTGCCGATGCGCCAATCGTCGTACTGACCGAACTCCTGGAGGCAAACGACGCCGGCGGCCGCCATCGCGGTCGTCGCATTGCCGCCGCCCACGCTGTACGTGAACTGGCCGGGAACAGCCCGCTCGTCAACTTTTTTCCCCTTGCCGCGTTTTTCGCCCTTGGGCGTATAATGTTCGCGGACGCTCTTGATGGCCAACTCGATCACCTCCGGCGGGACCTCGAGGCCGCTGTCCACCGCGCTGCGCAGGGCTTTGGCCTGCATCACTGCCAGGCTCAGATCATTGCCCCGCTTGGCGCGCTTGGCTTCGTAGCGCCAGCCGCCGTCGTCGCATTGCGTGTTGGCAATCAACTTGAGCGCCCGATCGAGCGCGGGGCCCAGCCGCGGGTCGTTGGTCATGCCAAAGACCTGGCCCAGCACAAACGTGGATAGGCCGTGGTTGTACATGTCGCGGTGGCCATCGGCTACGTTCAACAAGCCGGACGGCTTGGCGTTTCGCAAGACGTAATCGAGCGCCTGCTCCACGTTGGTGCCGTACTGCCCGCGGCCCGGCATGTGGCCGTCGGCCAGGAAGGCCAAAGCCCCCAGGCTCACGAGTCCCAGGTCCTTCGAGTCCCAATTTCCGTTGCTGCCCTGGTTGCGGGCCAGCCAGGCCAGCCCACGATCGAGCGCCTGGCGGCTGTCGGGCGTGATCTCCCAATCGCCTTCGGCCCGAGCCGTCCCAGCGCCTGCAGCGCAGCAGGCCGCCAGGCAGACTGCCAGAACGATCGCCGGGGTAAAGGTTGATTGCATCACTTCAGAAACATTGAAGGGGGCCGATTGCTTCCGCGAATAATTGGCGCTGGCAGGCCAAAAGTTACGCAAGAAATGCTAAGGAGCGTCAAACCAGGCATCGTCAGGCGTTTCCAGCGGTGGCCCGGACGGGATCAATTCGAATAGTTCCCGCGTGGCGTCGCGTCCGCCGCTGCCGGCGACCGCCCAGATGCGGTCGCCATCGGCCGCGATCGGCCCCAGCATGGCCTGCTCCGGCTGCCAATC
>DATCFX010000312.1:0-1680 GCA_036509275.1 Pirellulales bacterium
CCGGCCATGAAGAAGGTGGCCGGCGGCTTGCGGTTGGACCTGGCGAGTTTTCGCGAACTCGAGGCCTTCGCCCAGTTGGGCACCGACCTGGATCCGGCGACGCAGTCTCGGCTCGATCGCGGCTACCGCATGATCGAGCTCTTGAAGCAGGGTCAGTATCAGCCGCTGGACGTGTACGACGAGGTGCTGAGCATCTATGCCGGTACGCGCGGCCACCTGGACAAGATCCCGCGCGAGCAGGTTGCGGCCTGGGAGCGCGAGTATTTGCAGTTCATGCACGAACAACAGCCCGAGATCGGGGCCAAGATTCGCGAGACCCAAAAACTGGACGACGACACGACCGCGAAACTCGAGGCCGCCATCGCCGCGTTCCAGTCGCAATACGCCGCGGCCAGAGAACAGGAAAAGAAATAGTTTGGCTGGTAACCGGCGAGCGGGGGCGCGAACCTCCCGGTGACCGCTCGCCACGCGTCGCGGCACGCTACCGGGAAGCTGGCGCATCCCGCTCGCCTCGCCGTGTATTCGGATGAACCTTGAGATCGGTTGAAAATGGCTAAAGCCCGAGCGCTCGACAAACGCCGCAAGAGCATCAAGAACATCCGCAAGATCACGCGGACGATGGAGTTGATCGCCACGGCCCGCTTCAAAAAGGCGATGGACCGGGCCAGCGCGGCCACGGCTTATACCAAGCGGATCACGGCCCTGGTGTCGGATCTGGCCAATAGCGGCCTGGAAGTCAGCCATCCGCTGCTGGAAGAGCGTGAGGAAATCAAGCACGCCACGCTGTTGGTGTTGACCGGCAATCGCGGCCTGTGCGGCGGCTACAACTCCAACGTGCTGCGCGCCGCCCTGCCCCGCTGGCACGAGCTCGAGCAACAGGTGCCCCGGCGGACACTGGAGATCTCGGGCAAGCGGGGTATCACGGCCTTCCGTTTTCGCGGGATCGTGCCCGACCAGACCTATACGCACTTCGAGGACAAGCCCTCGTTCGAAGAGATCGACGAGCTGGCCATCCGCTACTTGCAGGCGTACACGGCCGGCGAACTGGACCGGCTGGATATCGTGTATACCCGCTTCGAGAGCATGTCGCGGCAGGTCGCCACGGTCGAGACCTTGTTGCCGCTGGCTGCCTTGAGCGGCAGCGACGCGGCGCCGGGCAACTCGCGGTACGAGTTCGTTCCGTCGGCCGAGGGCATTTTGGAAGAGCTGGTGCCGACCAGCTTCAAGATCAAGCTCTTCAAATGCTTCCTGGATGCGGCCGTCAGCGAGCAGATTGCCCGCATGGTGGCCATGAAGGCCGCCACGGAAAACGCCGACAAGATTATCAAACATCTGACCATGACCTACAATCGGGCTCGGCAAAGCCAGATCACAGGTGAGATCATGGAGGTCTTGGGCGGCGTCGAGGCGCTCAAGGGGTAAGACGAAGTGAAAAGTGAAAAATGACGGAACGATGAAACCAATTTAGCCCCGGCCTTTGGGCCGGGTCTGTCTTTCCTAAAAATCGAATCGCAAGAAGAAAACCTCCTATGGCCACGACCGCTGATAATCACGCTCAAACCGATGCTGCCGGGGCTGCCGGCACTAACGTTGGCAAGGTGACGCAGATCATCGGCTCGACGTTCGACGTCGAGTTTGCCGAAGATCATCTGCCTGCCATCTACAACGCCGTGCGCGTCG
>DATCFX010000313.1:0-4080 GCA_036509275.1 Pirellulales bacterium
CTTCTCCGCAACCCCTCGCCCCTTGCGGGAGAGGGCAGGGTGAGGGGTTGAAAGAAACCGAAGTTATTTTTCGTTCGATCCTTAATGAGCCAGCGGATGCCACGGTTGTACCGTGATCGATGGGACTATGCGCAACGCCAAACTTCAGGAGCACTGTGCGTGATGCCTTCCTGGCCAAATCAGATGTTCATTAACGGAAAGTGGGTCGACAGCACCTCGCGCAGGACCTGGAGCGTTGTGAATCCGGCAACGGGTCAGCCGCTGGCCGATGTGGCCCTGGCCAACGCGGCGGATGTCGATCTGGCCGTCACCGCGGCACGCCAGGCATTCGACGACGGCCAGTGGCCCCGCATGGATCCGCTGCACCGCGGGCGGCTGCTGTTTCGGCTGGCCGAGCGAATTCGCAACTCGCTCGAAGATCTGGCAATGACCGACACGCTGAACATTGGCAAGCCGATTCGCGATACCCTCGGCTTCGACATTCCCTGCGCGGCCGACTTGTTCGAAAGCTATGCCGGACTGCCCGACAAGATTGCCGGACACTGCTACGGAGGATTGCCGGACAATGTGACCATGCAGTTCCGCGAACCGATGGGCGTGATTGCCGCAATCGTTCCCTGGAATTATCCGCTGACCAATGCCGCCATCAAGTTGGCGCCGATTCTGGCCTGCGGAAACACGGTGGTCCTGAAGCCGTCGGAAGTGTCGCCGTTGTCGGCATTGATGTTGGCAAAGATGGCCCAGGAAGTCGGATTTCCCGCGGGAGTCATCAACGTGATTCACGGCACGGGAGCGGAGGCCGGCACGGCGCTGGTTCGGCATCCGGGAATCGACAAGATCACCTTCACGGGACGTTATCAAACCGGCGCTCAAATGCTCGAGGCCGCCAAACTCGGCATGAAAGGCGTGCTGCTGGAACTCGGCGGCAAGACGCCCAGCGTCGTCTTTCCAGATGCACCGGTCGAGCATGTGGTAAACGGCGTGATTACCGGAATTTTCTGTCATCTGGGACAAGTGTGCGTCGCCGGCTCGCGGCTGCTGGTTCACGAAAGCCAGCATGACGATCTCCTGGAGCGAATCATCGACAAGACGAAGCGGCTGCGGCAGGGCGATCCGACCGATCCCGAGATGCACCTGGGGTGTCTGGCGACGCCCTCGCATTGCGATTTCGTCCGCCAGCGCGTCGACCAGGCAAAGCAGGAAGGGGCCAGGTGCGTGCTGACCGGAGCGCCTCCCAAGAATGCCCAGGACTGTTTCTTTCCGCCGACGATTTTTGACCAGGTCACTCCAGGCATGACCGTCGCCCGGGAAGAAGTCTTCGGTCCCGTGCTGAGCGTGATCACCTATCGCACGGAGGCGGAAGCCGTGCGAATTGCCAATGATTGCGATTTCGGCCTGATGGCCAATGTCTGGACGTCCGATGGCACGCGTGCCTTGCGGGTCGCCCGACAGCTTCGAGCGGGTAGGATTGCAATCAATGGCGGCGGCTACTTGCGCCCCAATGTTCCGATCTATGGTTACAAGATGAGCGGCTTTGGAGCCGAGCTTGGCTTCATCGAAGCCGCGCATGAGTACTGCAACTCAAAGGCCGTGATGTATTCGATGGCCACGGAGAAATCTGCGTGGCCCGAGTAAGGACCGCGTGGAACAAGTCCGGATCGGCCAAAAAAACAACTTCTCCGCAAACCCCTCGCTCGTTGTGAGAGAGGCAGGGTGAGGGGCAATGAAATCGGGAAGTTATTTTGCGTTCGTTCCTTACTGACAAATCCCGTCGGCCGCAACTGTCCCCGTTCCGCTGTTTTGCTACGCCAGCGCCTCCGGGGCTTTGCCGGCGCCGGGTTCGGGGGCGATGATGGCGGGGGTGACTTTTCCGTTGGTGTGGGCGCGGTTGGTGGCGGGGCCGATCAGGGCGGCGATTTCACGCTCTTCCAAGATCTCGCGATCCGCCAGGGTCGTGGCTAGCAACTCGAGTTTGTCGCGGTGCTCGGCCAGCATGCCACGGGCACGCTTGTCGGCCAGGTGCAGGATGGCGGCCAGCTCTTCGTCGATGACTTGGGCCGTGTGCTCGCTGAATTCGCGCTGCTCGACGATTTCCTTGCCCAAGAAGGGGTGCTCTTCGGCCGTGCGATAGGCCACGGGGCCGATCCGCTCGCTCATGCCCCAGTGTGTGACCATGCGGCGGGCCAATTGCGTGGCGCGCTTGAGATCGTCCTCGGCACCCGCGCTGTATTCGTCGAAGATCAGCTTCTCGGCCGCCCGGCCGCCGAGCATAAACACCAGCCGGGCGTGCAATTCGGTCTCGCCGATATTCAGCCGGTCTTCCTCGGGCAAGAGCTGCGTGACGCCCAGGGCGCGGCCGCGCGGGATGATCGTGACTTTGTGGACGCGATCGGCGCCGGGCACGAGCCAGGCCAGCAAGGCGTGGCCGGCCTCGTGGTAGGCGGTCATCAGCTTTTCCTTGCCGGAGAGGACCTCCTCGCGCTTGGCGCCCATCAGGATCTTGTCGCGGGCGATTTCGAAGTCGGGCATGCCGACTTTGTCTTTGCCCTCGCGCGTGGCCCACAGGGCGGCTTCGTTCACGAGGTTGCGGATGTCCGCGCCGGTGAGGCCGACAGTGCCGGCGGCCAGGCGATGAATGTCGACGTCGTCGTCGAGCGGCACTTCGCGGGAGTGAACCAGAAAAATCGCTTCGCGGCCTTTCAGGTTCGGCCGGTCGACGGTGATGTGCCGATCGAAGCGGCCGGGCCGCAATAGCGCGGGATCGAGCACGTCGGGCCGATTAGTGGCGGCCAGCACGATGACCGACTCGTTGGGGCTGAAGCCGTCCATTTCGCTCAGGATCTGGTTGAGCGTCTGCTCGCGTTCGTCGTGGCCGCCGCCCAGCCCTGCGCCGCGGACGCGGCCGACGGCATCGATCTCGTCGATGAACAGGATGCAGGGCGAGGCCTCTTTGGCCGTTTTGAACATGTCGCGCACGCGGCTGGCGCCCACGCCCACGAACATCTGGATGAATTCCGAGCCGCTGATCGAGAAGAACGGCACGCCGGCCTCGCCGGCGACGGCCTTGGCCAGCAGCGTTTTGCCGGTGCCCGGCGGGCCCATGAGCAGCGTGCCCTTGGGAATGCGGCCGCCCAGCCGCTGAAATTTTTCGGGGTTCTTGAGGAACTCGACAACTTCGGTCAGATCGTTCTTGACGCCTTCGAGTCCGGCGACTTCGGCAAACGTGATGCGTTTGGCGCCCTGCTCGTAGCGCTTGGCCGGGCTTTTGCTGAAGCCGGACAGGATGCCGCCGCCCATGATCTGATCGCGTGCCCGGCGAAACACGAACCACATGCCCAGCACGAGCAGGGCCGTGACGCCCAGATAGAACATGAGCACCGTCGAGGTGCTGTCGGTGGGTGCTTCGGCCGTGTAGTGGGCTCCCAGCTTGTCGCGGAGCATACGGTCGATGTCCTCGCCGGCCAGGGGGCTGAGGACCACCGAAAAATCGGGGTTCGCCTCTTCGGTCTTCCCGAACGCCCCACGGTGCAGCTCGGCCGCCGGCAGCTTGGGGACTTCCTTGAACCGGCCCACCAGGCCGTAACGGCTGGTGATCTTCACTTCCTTGATATTGCCGGCCTCGAGTTGCTGCAGGAAGTAGCCGTAGCTGATCGGGGCGGATTTGTCGGGTTGCTGCGACAGCCAGTAAAACACCAGCAGCAAGACAACCAGCACCGAAATGACGGCCGTGGAATTGCTATAACGCGGCCACCGGGAAGCGGAAGGCTCGGGCGGCGGCAGGGATTGATTCTCCATCGACTTCCTTCAGTGCAGCGGGACACGGGTCGCTCTATGCTGGAATTGTACCGCACTGAGGCGATTTTTTCGATTCGGCAAGATTTTCGGGCAGAATCGCGGCTGCGCGGCGGCATTTTAGATACAGTTGCAGCTCTTCGTACCGGACTTGCGGTGCCAGTTGGCTCAACAGCGGCCGCAATCGCTGCGGCTGGCTGGGGCCGACGACGCGATCGAGCACGGCGATTTGCTCGCCGCTCAGAAACCAGCCGGCCTCGACGCGCCAGCCCTGTTCGTTGGCGCGCA
>DATCFX010000314.1:0-2349 GCA_036509275.1 Pirellulales bacterium
CACCGCCTTCCCGCTGCTGATGGGTCGAAGTGCAGAGAGCCAGCGGCATCGGCTTCGTGGCCAGCGTCAGCCGCGGGTCGAGATAATGATTCCTGGCAATGTCCTTGGCGACAACGTGCCCCAGGTGCGCCGCACCACAACCGGGATATCGCATCTCGACGTCACTGGCCGACGACTTGCGCAGCTTCTTAAACGAACCGGCGGGGATGCCGGCGAGCCGGACAATCTCGCGGAACTCCCGGCCGAAATACTCCCTGCTGGACGGCCACCGAAACAGCAACTCGCCGGCCCCGAGCGATCGTTTTGCGATTGCTTCCAGGGTGCCAGCGTGCAGCCTGGCGCCGTGCCAGCGCCGCGTCTTGCTCTGCACAAGCTGGATCGTCCCATCGTTGGCCACTTGCCCCCTGGTCAACGTCAGGATATCGCTCAGCCGCAAGCCGGTGTCCCAAGCCACGCGGACGATCAGGCTCCAGAACGTCGAGCGTTCCACGCTGCCCACGCGGCTGCGCAGCCAGCGCTGGGATGGTGTATGACCCCTCAGACATTCGGCCGCTCTCAGCAGCTCGCAGACTTCGGCATGCGGCCACGCAACCGGCGGCTGCCACGGGCAGCGTACAGGTCGAACGTTGCGGGCCTTCTGCGGCACGAGCCCTGCCCGCCAGGCCGCGTTCCAGAGTGCCAAGGCATGCGTCCTACGGCCCCGGATCGTGGTGGGCGCCGAGTCCTCGCCGAGAATATGCTCCAGCCAGTCGTTGAACAGTTCGTCGGTCAAGTCGCACAACCGCAGCGGCTCACCACTCCAGCGGTTCAAGCTGTTGACGGCGACCTGGAATTGGTACACGGACTTTTGCACGATGCCGCGCTGGCTGGCGTAGTGGTGGACGTAATCGGCCAGCGGCATATCGGCGGCCAATGCTGCCGGCGGTTCCTCGGTCGGTCGGGGCTTGCTCCGCGGCTTCCCCAGCACTGGAACAACCGGAACCAGCTCCACGAGCGCACAGCGATAGGCGCCCATCCAGAGCGTCAGCAGGTGGCGGCGGCGGTTCTTGATTGTGATCCTGGCGAGTCGCCGGGTTTGCAGGTACGCCAGCCAGGCGATGGCCATCTCGCTGGTCAGGTCGCAAAGGCGCACCGGCTGGCCATGCCAGTTGTCCAGCGAGTCGACCGCGACCAGGTATTGATGCAGCGTGCCAGGCCGCAGCTTGTGCCGCGGGGCGTACAGGTCGACCAGGAATTGGCGCAGCGGCATCGCGGCCGAAATGGCGGTGCTGGCGGTCATGCTGCACCGCCTTCCCTGTCGGCTGGGAAACCAAAGGCCTGCAATGCGCTGATGGCTCCAGGGTATAACTCGCTTTCGTGAAGCCAGCGGAAAAAGCGAATTAGCGCGTTGCGATGCGACAGCCGCTTGTCCTGCTTGAGCTTCTTCCGGAGTCGCCCCAGGTAATTCAGCAACCGCTCACGGTTCAGGTCAGCCTCGTCTCGAATGCCGTCGGCGAGCATTGCCTCCACGGCCATCGTCCCCTGCTGAACCTGCTTTCGACCGAAGCGATTCAGCTCTTCGTCGACGTAGCGGCGAAACAGTTGCCCAACCCACGACTGCCCCATGTCGGCCGCCGCGAGCTGGCCGGCGGCATGACCGTCGCTGATCGGCGCTGCCGGTGGCCGCATGTCGTTAGCAGCGAGAGCGACGGCCACTGGCTCGTCAATGCAACCAGACTCCAACGCCTGGCCGCGCTCGCTCGTGTTGGCCACCATTTGCTCGCCAGCGGAAGCACGCCGATGAGGCTTGCGCTGCCGCTCGTGAACAGGCAATCGCCGGCCATTGCGAGCCGGCACCGAAGCCGGTTGATCCTCTGCCAGTGCCACGGGTAGCGATTGCGGCTGCCCCATCGCGGCGCCCACGGAAGGCGATTGCGGGACTTCGCCGGCATCAGCCCGGGCCACGTCGCCATCGAGTCGCACCTTTCTGCTTACCCGATCAACTGGAATGCCGGCCGACAGCAGCACGTCGCGATAGTAACACCAGACGGCACGCGGACTAGCTGGCCACGGGAACACAAACTGCCTTGCCGGCTCGGAAATCGCCTTCAGCGCCGCGGCCGTACAGAGACGGACGTGGAGTCGAGTGCAGTGACGGCGCGAGTTGAACGTGCCAGGCTCGAACGTGATCCGGCGACGCGGTAGATCGACGTTCTCCCATTTGAGAGTGAGCGCGGCCGTGTACCGCTGGCCGGCTTCCCACACGACGCAATGGAACGCGTACCACCAGTCGGGCGCCGGCACGCCGGAAATGTCGCCGGCTACTCGATTGCACGCCTGCCGGAACTGGTGCAACTCGATTTCGCTCCA
>DATCFX010000315.1:0-3586 GCA_036509275.1 Pirellulales bacterium
ATTGCCGCGGGGGCACGAAGGCTCTATACTTCGTCCACTACAAACCGGCGGCCTGGTGCTCTAACGGGCGCACCGGGCCTGCCGCGAGCCCCGCCACGATCGACCGAGCGTGTCCGGCCCTGTCTTGCCCGCACCCCAGCCGCCCTCGGGCGAAACTATGCCTCACAGTCGCCGTTTTATCTCCCGGGCCGAGGCCCGGCAGCCGTTTTTCTGCGGCGTCGACGTCGGCGGCACGAACATCAAGGCGGGCGTCGTCGATGACCTGGGCCGCCCGCTGAGTTGGTTTACCCAGCCTACGCATGCGCGCCACGGTGCCGAGAACGGCGCCCGGCGCATCGGCGAGTCGGTGCTGACGGTCATCGAACAGGCCGGGCTCAAGCCGGAAGATATCGCCCGAGTCGGGTTGGGGGCGCCCGGAACGATGGATATTCCGGCGGGCCTGCTGCTGGATCCGCCGAATTTGCCGGGCTGGATCGATTTTCCGCTGCGCGACCGCGTGGCCGAACATTGCGGCCGGCCGGTGGTGTTTGCAAACGACGCGGGTGCCGCGTCTTACGGCGAGTTTTGGATCGGCAGCGGCCGCGAGTTCAATAGCATGGTGATGCTCACGCTGGGCACCGGCATCGGCTGCGGAATCATCGTCGACGGCCTGTCGATCGATGGCCGGCATAGCCACGGGGCCGAATGCGGCCACATGATCATCCATTGCGGTGAAGACGCCCGCTTGTGTCAATGCGGCCGGACCGGGCATCTCGAAGCCTATACTGGGGCCGTGGCAGTGACCAAGCGGGCCCAGGAAGCGCTCGATGCCGGCCAGCCGAGCTCGCTCAGCCGGCGGATCGCGGCCGGCGAGACCCTTTCGCCGCTGCTGGTGAGCCACGAGGCCGAGGCCGGCGACGAACTGTCGACGGCGATCATCCTGGACACCGGCAGGTTCCTGGGCATCGGCATCGTGAGCTTGATGCACACCATCGACCCGGACGGCGTGGTGATTGGCGGCGCCATGACCTTTGGCGGTGACAAGACCTCGATCGGCCGGCGCTTTTTGCAGGCCGTTCGCAACGAAGTCCGGCGTCGGGCCTTTCCGGTGCCGGCCGAGATGACAAAGATTGACTATGCATCGTTGGGCAGCGATGCCGGCTATATCGGCGCCGCCGGCCTGGCCCGCCTTGCACATCGCAATGCGGCCGGCAGTTCGGTCATGGGCCACGATCTGGCGGCCGGCACCGCGTAGATTTCGAGTTCGATTAGGGAGCAGAGTGTTTCTCGATGGACTGTCAGCATATCCGCAACTTTTGCATCATCGCGCATATCGACCACGGCAAGAGCACGCTGGCCGACCGGCTGATCGAAAAGACCGGCACCGTCGCGCGCCGCGATCTGCGCGAGCAGTTGCTGGATGACATGGACCTGGAACGCGAGCGCGGCATCACGATCAAGGCCCGCGCCGTTTGCATGCGCTACGAGCGGGGCGGCGAAATCTACGAGCTGAACCTGGTCGACACGCCCGGCCACGTGGACTTTCATTACGAGGTCTCGCGCAGCCTGGCTTGCTGCGAGGGGGCCTTGCTGCTGGTCGATGCGTTTCAAGGCGTCGAGGCGCAGACGGTGGCCAACGCCTTTGCCGCGATGGAAAGCGACCTGATGATTGTGCCGGTGCTCAACAAGGTGGATCTGGTCCACGCCCGGCCCGAGCAAGTGATGGAGGAGATGGAGACCAGCCTGGCGATCGATCCGGCCGACGTGCTGCCGTGCAGCGGCAAGACGGGCGTGGGGGTCGAGGCGCTGCTGGAGGCGATCGTCGATCGCGTGCCGCCCCCCGCGGGCGATCCGGCTGCCCCGCTGCAAGCCATGGTGTTTGATTCGCACTACGACGAGTTCCGCGGCGCGATCACGTACGTGCGGCTGATGAACGGCACGGTCCGCAAGGGGCAGAAGATTCGCTTTCTCAGGGCGGGCACGACGTACGAAGTGCTCGAATTGGGGCAATTCGCACCGCAGCGGCGGCCGTGCGACAAGTTGCAGGCCGGCCAGGTCGGCTATTTGATCTGCAACATCAAGAGCCTCAACCAGGTACACATCGGCGACACGGTGAGCGTGCCCGGCGAAGTCGCGGCCGAGCCGCTGCCCGGCTACCAAGAGCCGAAGCGGATGGTGTTTTGCGGATTGTACCCCTCGGACGGCGAAGATTTCGAAGAGCTGCGCGACGCACTCACCAAGTTGAGCATCAACGATCCCAGCTTCGAGTTCGAGCCGGAAACCAGCGACGCCCTGGGCTTCGGCTTCCGCTGCGGATTCCTGGGCCTGCTGCACATGGAGATTGTTCAGCAGCGGCTGGAGCAGGAAGCCAACGTCGACCTGGTGCAGACGGCCCCCAACGTGACGTACGAGATCCTCACTCGCACGGGCGAAACCGTGCGGATCTACAATCCGCAGAAGGTGCCCGACCCGGGACAGATCGAGGAGTTTCGGCAGCCGATCGTGCGCGTAAATTTCGTGCTGCCCAGCGAGCACATCGGGCCGGTCATGCAATTGTCCACCGACCGCCGCGGCGTGTACGTCCGCACCGAGTACCTGTCGGCGACCCGGGCCATGCTGGTCTACGACCTGCCGCTGGCCGAAGTGATTTACGACATGCACGACAAGCTCAAGAGCGTGACGCACGGCTACGGCACGATGGACTACGACCTGATCGGCTACTTTCCCGCCGAACTGGTGCGGATGGACATCCTGGTAGGCGGCAATCGCGTGGACGCCCTGAGCATCATCTGCGACCGCCGCGACGCCGACCGCCGCGGCCGGGCGATCGTCAAGAAGCTGCGGACCGAGATCGATCGCCACATGTTCGAAATCGCCATCCAGGCCGCCGTCGGCAGCCGGATCATCGCCCGCGAAACCATCTCTGCCATGCGTAAGAACGTGACCGCCAAATGTTACGGCGGCGATATCACCCGCAAGCGCAAGCTGTGGGCCAAGCAGCGTGAAGGCAAGAAGCGGATGAAGTCGATCGGTAGCGTGGACATCCCCCAAAAGGCCTTTCTCGCCGTGCTGGAAACCGGCAGCGACCGGGACTGAGGATCGGCCGAAACGGCCTATTTTCTCTTCGGTGCTCGCGGCTCGCCGAAAAACCTCAAATTCGCGTCAGCGTCGCTGGCGGAATTCAGAGTTACTGGCACATTTAGGTCCCGATCAGCTTGACCCGCGCGCAGGGTCCGGATACCTTAAATGAGGGTCCAATGCCGCCTCAACTCTTTTTCTGGTTGCGGCTTGCGCAAGCCGAGCCGGAATCGGGACCGGGGTGCCATTTCAACGTTCGCTCTCGCGCAGATCAACGCGTCGTACCAGGCCAACCCGACGCGGTCTGGCGCCGCTGGCATTTGCTTAACCTTTCCGTTGCATTGATCGCGCTGGCCGCAGAAAATTCGTATCGCGGCTGATCCTGGCAACTGCTGCTCGATACAGGATGCTTGTTTGATGAGCCTTACAAATTGCTGCCGCTGGAAATGCATGTTTGGCGGGATCGCGGCCGTGCTGCTGGCCGGCGGGCTGCTGGGCACGCGCGCGTTGTCTCAGGCGCCTGCTGCCG
>DATCFX010000316.1:0-4005 GCA_036509275.1 Pirellulales bacterium
AAACTCGCGCGAATCGTGCAGGCGGCCGGCGATCGCATCAAGGTCAGCGGAGACATCCTGGCCTACGCCGATTTCTTTTTCACCGACGATTTCAGCTACGAGCCGGACGCGCTGGAGAAGCGTTTGCGCAAGCCAGGCGCGGCCGAATTGCTGGGTAAGTTTCGCGAGCGAATGGAAACGGTCGAGCCGTTTGAGATCGGCCCGCTCGAGGCGGCCATGCACGCATTCCTGGCGGCCCAGAACCTCAAGATCGGCGACATCATTCATGCCCTGCGCGTAGCCGTGACCGGCAAATCCGTCGGTCCCGGCATCTACGATTGCCTGGCCATTCTCGGCCGCGACACGTGCGTGGCGCGGATTGACAGGGCGATTGAGCTGGTCCGGGCGTAAAAAATTGCGGCAAGCAGAGCCGATTGCCCCCGGAGGTCATCCCGCTGCTTCCACTTGGGGCATTTCGCGACGCGACTTGGGTGCCATGCCCACGCTTCGTGGGCATGCGGAGCGGGGGAAGTGCGTCCAACGCGCATGCCCACGCGGCGTGGGCATGGCACCCACGCCCAATGTTGCACCGTTAGCCCCCGGTGACTCACCGGGGGCTAATTGGCCGTCGGAAAGTTTTTCATCCGCGCACTGGGAATGCGGCGCCAATAACGGGCAGGGATGCCAAGGCAGATTCCGCGCGATGCCAAAGCCCACGAGCAGAATCAACCAAAAGTACGCGAGCTGCGCGCCGGTGAATTCGATCGGCAAGGATCGCAAGCGCAAACATCGGCAGGCAAGATACCACGCGCCGAACGGCAATAAGCAGACCAGCAGCGGATTCCAGGCCAGCGCGTCCGAGAGTCGTAAGTGCAGCAGCGCGTGCGTCGCGCGCAACCCGCCGCAGCCCGGGCAGTACAGCCCGGTCAGCAAGTAGAGGCCGCAGCGCGGATAAAACCTCGATCCGCTCGGATCGAATTGATAGAGCAGCGTGGCGGCTGCCGCGCCGGCCGCGAACAACAGCGCTCCGGCCAGGCAGTAATGCCGCGCCGAAAAACGCGACGCAATGGGGTCAATGGCCGCCACCCATTGCCCCTCCGATCGCGCCCAGCATCATGAGCAGAGCATAGCCTCCGTTGATGGCCAAACCCAGACCGAACGCGACCCAGCACCAGGTCTTGGCGCTGTTCGAGGACTGCATGGCGCCGGCATAATCTCCGCCGGCCACTTTGCCGTCGACCTGTGCGGCATACACGATGGCCACGATCCCGAACGGCAAGCAGCAGCAAAGCGTCGTCAGAATCGCCTGCACTAGGTAGTTCGGTAGCTTGTCGCTGGGGAGGGACGTGCGCGAGGCGGCGGCCGGCGGACTATAAGGATTCGGCAGCGGCGCGCCGCAACTGGGACAGGATTGGGCATCGTCGCTAACGCTCGCGCCGCATTTTGTGCAGAACATGGCGATCCTTTCAAAGAGGAATCAATGGCGAGTCCCAGAGGTGAAAGCCAACGACAGGATCAACAATAGCAACAGTGCCGTTCCGAGTGTGCCCATCACGACGCCGAAAATGGCGCGGCCCATCCCGTGCTTCGCCGGGTTCCGGCGTATCTCGCGAATCGCCAGAATTCCGGTCAACAGTGCGAAGGGCGCCGGAACCAGCAGCACGGAAAGCAATCCCAGGTAGCCGGAAATGATCGCCAGAATGGAGCGGCCGACCGGCAACAGCAAACGCATTCCCGCGTCCTGGCCCATGTCCCCACTCGCGGCCGGTGGCGCGGACCGCAGCAGCGGCTCTCCGCAACCGCCGCAGAAATGCACGCCGGGCGCCAACTGGATTCCACACTTGTGACAAAACATACGGTCTACCCCAACTGCCGCAGCCTGTGTGTCACTCGATTCAGCGGTAAATGTCCCTCTAGATCTAGACACACTCGCAGCCATTTGCAAGCGGCGACCTGGATATCCGGCGCCAAGGTGAAAAAGACTCTCACGCGGTCGTGGTGCGGAACCGTCAAGCAGGTATCCGTGCGGCGTCAAGGGAACATGGGTTCCATCCGTGTCATCCCTCTCATCCGTGGTAGAATTCTTCCGGCCTTACGTGTACGAACGCGGCAAACTGAGGATTCCATTAGTCATGGCGAAGCGGCGGGAGTTTTTTGATTGTCCCCATTGCGGCGCCCGTGTTCCCGTCGGTGCCAAGGCCTGCCGTGAGTGCGGCTCGGATGCCGACACCGGTTGGAGCGACGAGGCCGACAGCATGGACGCCGGCGTGGCCGAGGGCTACGACCCCGACGACGATTTCGACTACGACGAGTACATCGCCAGCGAATTTCCCGAACACGCCAACACGCCGCCAAAGGCGGCCATGATGAAAGCCGTGCTGGGAATCGTCGTCGTCCTGGTCGTGGCAGGGCTGGTCATCGCAACGATCTTGCATTGAGTTGGTGCGCGGCCGGCTGGTGGGCATCGCGCGCGACTCCGTGAGACATCTACGGGGATGCATCTTCGCCAGCTTCATGCTTGCGGTTTCCACTGCTTGCGGACAATGTTGCAGCGATTCGGCATGAATGGCCGAAATAAACTGCGAACCGACATCTTGTATAACGACAGTTGTGGGAGGTGGGCCGCCGCACGCCGATTTTTCCGATTTCGGCGACGTGGCAAGCTGGGCTGACTTGGCTAGCGTCTGGAACGGGGCGTGCATCACTGCTAGGATCTGGTTTCGCCAGACCAGGGGGGAGTTGACGCATGCCCGTGATCGAAGTTCGGTCGCTCAGAAAGTGTTATGGCACGGACGAAGCCCGCGTCGAGGCGCTGCGCGGCGTCGACTTGCAGGTCGGCAAGGGCGAGTTTGTCGCCATCATGGGCCCATCGGGCTCGGGTAAGAGCACGATGCTGCACCTGCTGGGGGGCGTCGACGTGCCGACGACCGGCGCGGTGCTGTTGGAAGACGTCGATCTGGCGACGCTCAATGACGACCAGCGCACTCTGATGCGTCGCCGCCGCATCGGCTTCATCTTTCAGTCGTTCAATCTGCTGCCCACGCTCACGGCCGAAGAGAACGTCGGCCTGCCGCTGCTGCTGGATGGCGTTTCGCCGCCGGAAGCCGAGCGACGCAGCGGCGACATGCTGCGGCGCGTCGAGATGTACGGCCGGCGCACGCACGTGCCCAACAAGATGTCGGGCGGCGAGCAGCAGCGCGTGGCGATAGCCCGGGCCTTGGTGATCGAGCCGGCCCTGCTGCTGGCCGACGAGCCGACGGGCAATCTCGATTCGGCCAACGGCAAGCTGGTCACGGCCATGCTCCGCGAGTTGGTGGACCAGCACCAGCAGACGATCGTGATGGTCACGCACGATCCCAACGTCGCCAGCCAGGCCGACCGCATCGTGCGGCTGCGCGATGGACTGATCGAGCGCGAGGAGACCACCGAGCTAGCCCGCGAACGGCGGATGGCGGTCGGAGAGCGCGCATGAGGCTGGCGCTACTGAGCATGCGGCAGATGCTGGCCCGGCCGGGCCGGACGATCCTCACGCTGTTGAGCGTGGTGATCGGCGTGGCGGCGGTGTCATCGGTGTCGCTGGCAATCGGCACCACGCGGCGCGCGTATCACGACATGTTCGTGGCCCTCACCGGCCGCGCAGACATCGAGATCACGGCGGTCGGCACCGGCGGCATCGAGCAAACTCTGGTGCAGAAGCTGGAGCAGATGCCGGGCGTCGAAGTGGCAGTGCCGATGATGCAAAAGGGCACGGTGCTCTATCACAAGCACCGCCGGATCCAGGTGCTGGCGCTGGGCATCGACCCGGCCCGCGATCGCCAGGTGCGCGATTACGAGGTCGAGGCGGGGCAATTCCTCGATGGCGGCGACGGCGCGATGCTCGACGCAACCTTCGCCCGCGAACTCGAAATCAAGGTCGGCGACACGGTCAAGATCAACATCGGAGGCGTGCGGAGCCTCAAGGTCGTGGGGCTGTTGGCGCCCACCGGCGTCGCGAGCTTCAGCCAAGGCGCTTCGCTGTTTTTGCCA
>DATCFX010000317.1:0-2782 GCA_036509275.1 Pirellulales bacterium
TCCAGATCGATCCGCTGGACGAAACCGCGGCGGCCCTCGAGCGGATGCTCACCCGGCGGCAATCTACGGAAACCAGCAGGTTGCTGGCCGCGACCGCGCTGGATCGGGTGAACGAAGCGGTCGGCGAACAGCATTACGATCAAGCTGGCCGGCTGGTTGAACTGGCCATGATCGCTGCCCGCAAGTCCAAGGATGCGTCGCTGGTCAAGCAGGCGCTCGAGCGGACCAAGGGCGTGGCTGCCGCGCGGCAGTTGTCCGACGCCAAGGAACAGGCCGAAGCCACGCTGTCAGGCGAACCGGACGATCCGGCGGCGAACCTGGCGCTGGGCAAATACTTGTGTTTTGCCAGAGATGATTGGCTGGTCGGCCTGCCGCACCTGGCCAAAGGCGGCGATACCGTGCTCCGCGGATTGGCCGCCGAAAGCCTGACCACGGCTGCCGAGCCCAATGCACAAACGGCCCTGGCCGATCGCTGGTGGCAAGCCGCCGAAAAGGCCAAAGGCAAGGACAAGCCCGACCTGCAAGCCGGTGCCGCCCACTGGTACGCCCTGGCGGTTTCGGGTCTCAGCGGGCTGGCCAAAGTGCGCGTCGAGCAGCGGCTGCAAGCGGCCGGGGCGCCGCTCTCGAACACCGATCATGCATCCGCCGGTGGCGCGTTGCCGCCCGCCGGCAATGCCGCGGGCCGTGGCAGGACGCCGGCGACGATTCAGCTACTTCTCGCCCCGGGGGTGAGTATCCAATTCGGTCTGCTGGCACCCGGCAAATTCAAAATGGGCGCGCCGGTGACACAATTTGGGCACCGCCGCGGTGAAGAACAGCACGAGGTCGTGATTTCCAAGCCCTACTATCTGGCAGTCACTGAGACCACGCAAGCGCAGTGGCAGGCCGTGATGAACAACAATCCGAGCGCGGCGCAGGGAGACTTGTCGCGGCCGGTCGAGTCGGTCAGCCCCAAGGATACGCTGGGGTTCATCGCGCGGCTGAACCAGTCTGAACTGGGCGTCGTGTACCGCTTCCGGCTGCCGACCGAGGCCGAGTGGGAGTATGCGTGCCGGGCCGATTCAGAGGCCACGTTCTATTTCGGCAACGAGGTGGGACAACTGCGCGAGTACGCCTGGTATGCAGACAACTCCGGCGGCACCCCGCACCCCGTGGCTACGCTGAAACCCAATGCCTGGGGATTTTACGATATGCTCGGGAATGTTTGGGAATGGTGCGCCGATTGGTACAGCGTCGACTACTTTCTCCATTCGGAAAGGGCCGATCCCCGCGGTCCAGCCGAGGGGGAGAAACACGTGAACCGCGGCGGGCACTACGCCGCACCGGCCGGCGCGCAGCGGTGCGCCTCGCGCGGCTATGACGAAGGCCGGGCCGCCCCCTACGGCTTTCGGCTCGCATGCGATCCCGTCGCCGGCTATCGAGGCCCGGTGCTGCGGCGCAGCATCGCGACTTCAGCCTCGGGCATCGCGGGAACCGCCGGCGGGGCCGGAGGCGGCAAATCCGCGCCGGCGGCGGGCGGTCACCGGCCCGCCACTTTTGCACAAGCTCAAGTCGAGCGGCGCGTCGCCGAGTGGGTGCTGTCGCAGGGAGGCCGCGTCCAGGTCGTGTTGCCATCTGCGATCACCGCCGCGCCGCCGGAGATCACGGCTACCAGCGGCCTGCCGGTCGAGCCGTTCACGCTGTTCGGCGTCGGACTCGAACTGAACAAGACGCTCACCGACGCCGACCTCGAACGCCTCGGTGAATTGTCCGATCTGAAGGAATTGAAGATCAACGGCACGCCCATCGGCGACGCGGGACTCGCCCATCTCGCCGGCCTGGTACACCTGCGGGTCCTTTATCTGCACAGTACGAAGATCACGAACGCGGGCCTGAAGCATCTGGCCGGCATGCACGAGATGCAGCGAATTTATTTCAGCGGCGCCCGCGCAGTGGGCGATGCCGGCTTGACCATTCTTGAGGGCATGCCGGAACTGAACAGCTTATCGATTGCCGACACGAGCGCCACCGATGCCACGCTTGCCCGCATCAGCCGGCTGCGGCTGTTGCACTGGCTATCCATTTCCGGCTGCTCCATTACCGACGAAGGCATGAAATCGCTTGGCGCGCTCAACCAGTTAATCATACTCGAGGCGCTTCGTTGCCCGATCACGGACGCCGGCGTCGCCAGCCTCGCCGGATTGCCGCTGTTGGCCAACGTCAATCTGCAAGACACCGCCGTGACCGATCGCGCGCTCGAATCGCTGGCCGCTCTGCCGATGCTCACCTCGATCAACGTCCACAACACGCGCGTGACCGACGCCGGCGTCCAGCGTTTGCAGTTGGCCAAACCCAAGTGCAAGGTCGAACGCTGATCGTGGCATTGGCCGCTCACGTTTTTTGCGGCTCGTCTGGCCAAAGCACGAAGGGGAAAACGATTTCGACCGGCGCCGGGTTTGGCGGGCGCGACGCCAGCGATCCGCCGGCAATGGCCGTGGCCAACGCGATCAGCCGGGGGAGCGCGAGTCCGAAATAGCAGGTCTGCTCCGGCGGCAATTGAGCGGCGATCTGCTGGAACAATTCCGCGGCGCGCCGGCCGTGTGTCCGCACGCCCTCGGGCCGCCCCTCGCGGGCCTTGACGCCGGCGGCGGCCAGCTTGATCAGACCCTTGATGAAGTCGCCGGCCGGGCCCGTTCGGCCGCACGCGTGCCAGATGGCTTCCCACGTTTCGTGGGCTTCCCAATAGTAGCCGTGATTGAACAGGTCCAGGCCGAACAAGTAAGGGCGGCACTCGCGCCAGCGA
>DATCFX010000318.1:0-5163 GCA_036509275.1 Pirellulales bacterium
CTCAGCGAAGGCATCGGCAGCCCGGAGTTCGAGGGGCTGTTTTCCGCACACGCCAGTCTCGAGGCCTTTCGCCAGCGGATTTTGGGCCGCGACTATTTTGTGATGGATCAGTGGCAGCTCGAGGAGCTGGCCAAAGTGCGGCGCAAGGCCAAGGTGCGCGTGGTCAGCGATGGCTTGCCCGCCGAGGTGCTTGATCGGCTGTTTGTCGCTAGCGCCGCCAGCGTCGAGCAGGCCGTGGCCCAGGCGCTCGATGAATACGGGCCGACGGCCACGATTGCCGTCATTCCCAAAGGGCCGTATGTGCTGGCCCAAGTGGCCGGCTCCGGCTGACGCGGTTGGCCTTCTCGCGATCGTATCGTAGCGGAAGTCGTGCGGCAGTCCGACGGATACGCGCGAGCTTCGGAATTCTCACGAATTCCGCTACCGGGCCGCGCGCCTTCGGGATTCTCAAGAGTTCCGCTAGCGGGCCGTTTGGTTTTGCCGGGCTTCGCGCGACTGCCCGAGCCGCATGGTCGTTAAAGGGCGTATTTGGGAAGGCTGGGTGACCTATAGCCCTGTCCCTAGAAAGCGTAAAAAGCGGGTTGTGCGGGGTCGATGATTTGATCCAGAGTTGCGGATTCGCCTGGGTTGTTTCCCGCGGCCAGGCGGACCAGCGGCTTGCCGCTTTCAGTAGCGGCAGAGTGAAAATCCTGCGCCGGGCGATTCGACCCAATGGCCCGGCGCAGGCAGGTTCATCCAATCATTCGGGGATAGCACAGCGAGAAGGAGCTTGCACATGCCGCGCTGCTTGAAACCCGCCTTAAGGCCGGTGGCATGGGGATTGATTCTGGGGATTTCGGCTGTCGCGCACGGCGCGAGCGGCGAAATGCGCGCGTCGGCGACGGAGGGTGCCGGCGTATCGCGCCTGGCCGATGCCGCGGCGACGGAAGTGATTCGCGAGCGCTATGCCAACGGCGCGCTGCGGGTCGAGCGGCAGGTAGCGCAAGACGCGGAAGGCAACTACTTCAATCACGGCGATTGGAAAATGTGGGACGCGCAAGGCCGCGTGGTGGGCGTCGGCCAATACCGCAACGACGAGCGCTACGGCCCCTGGGTACGGTTCTACCAGGCGGGCGAAGCCGAAATCATCGCCGGCCCGATCGGTCGCCAATTCGAGGCACCGTTTGCCTCGGAAGCCACGTTCGTGGACGGCCAACTCCAAGGCAAATGGGTGATCATCGACGCCCAGCAGCGGGAAGTGATCAGTTGGCAGTACGTCCACGGCAAGCGGCATGGCAAGAGCGTGTGGTGGTTCCCTAATGGCCTCAAATGGCGCGAGGTGAATTACCGCGAAGGCGAGATCGACGGCGACTTCATCGAGTGGACCCCCGACAATCGGCTCGTGGCCGGCGAGCAGTACATTGACGGCCGCCGCTGGGGCACCAAGGTGCAGTGGTACGAACCGGGCGTCAAGAAGACCGAAGCCCGGTTTCTCTTCGCTCACGAAGTCACGCAGGTCGACGAAGATTGGTGGGCCGGCTATAGCCGCGTGCAGCTCACTGCCAAGCAAGGCAGCGACGTGCGGCAAGGCCGCTGGATCACGTACTATCGCACTGGCCAAAAGGCCATGCAGGTGACGTACCATAACGACCAGCCCGGCGGGCAATTTGTCTGGTGGCACCCGAATGGTCAAAAGGCAATCGAAGGGCAATACTCTGCCGGCAAGCAGACCGGCACCTGGGCCTGGTGGCACCCCAACGGCCAAAAATGGATCGAGGGCGATTACCAGGATGGCACGCAAGTCGGCCGTTGGACCTGGTGGACGAGCACGGGCCGAGTGGTCGAAGCCGCCATGTTCGTGGATGAAGATGCCGCCTCGCCCGATGGCGGACTGGAAACCGTGGAAGCAACGCCCGAGCTGACCGCTCCGCCGGTTCCGCGCCCGGCGTCCCATGCGCGCTCCGCCGGCGGCAGCCGGCAGGCCGATTGTGCTCAGTGCCGCGGAGGCGGCTAAGACTGCCTCGCCTTAATCACTCGGATCGACCGCGAACAGCGCCGGTTGTCCCTAAGGATCGACCGAAAAATAACTTCCGTTTTTCCAGGCCCCTCACCCTGCCCTCTCCCGCAAGGGGAGAGGTGTCGCGGAGAAGTTATTTTTCGGCCGATCCAACCCCTCGGCCAGCCCTCTCCCGCAAGCGGGAGAGAGATCGCCGAGGGGTTTCTCTTTGGTGGATCGCCGGAACCGACAACGGCGCGCAAGTCCCGATCTCCGAAAGGGGCGCCCCGGCGAGTGGCGAGCGGTGCGAAGTGGGCGCACCGCGGCGGTAGCTTGCATCGGACGGGAGAGCGGCTAGGCTGGTGCGAGTTCAGCCGTGCTGTTCGCACGGTCCCGCCCGCAATCTTCCACCTGCCACCGAGGAGTTCCATCGCATGTCTCGCCCCGCATTGAACTGGCTGTTCTTGGCGCTGTTTGGATTTGCCCTGCTGCCAGCCGCCCGGGTTCTTGCCGAACCCGATACCGTCAAGCCGGTGCCGCGCGAAGGCAACTGGATGAAACGCTTCGAGCTGATCAACGATCGGGCCAAGCAAGGGCAGGTCGACCTGATCGTGATCGGCGACTCGATCACGCAAGGCTGGGAGGGAGCGGGCAAGGACGTGTGGCAAACCTACTACGGCTCGCGCCATGCCATGAACGCCGGCATCGGCGGCGACCGCACGCAGCATGTGCTGTGGCGGATGGATCACGGCAATCTCGACGGCATCACGCCCAAACTCGCCGTGGTCATGATCGGCACGAACAACGCCCGCGACGATGAACCCAAAGACACGGCGGCGGGCATTACGGCCATCGTCCACAAGCTGCGCGAGAAGCTGCCGAACACCAAGATCCTATTGCTGGCGATTTTTCCGCGCGGCGAAACGCCCAACGATCCCTTGCGCCAGAAGAACCAAGAGGTCAACAAGATTATCAAGCACCTCGATGACCGATCGATGGTCCGCTACCAGGACATCGGCGGCAAGTTCCTCGACCCCAGCGGCACGCTGAGCCACGAGATTATGAAGGACCTGCTGCATTT
Organism: Pirellulales bacterium; assembly: GCA_036509275.1. Taxonomy (GTDB): domain Bacteria; phylum Planctomycetota; class Planctomycetia; order Pirellulales; family PNKZ01; genus DATATB01. Next base: position 3,057 of record DATCFX010000318.1, read on the forward strand.
AACCCCAAAAGGGTATGGGATTTGGGCCGAGTCGATCGAACCGCAGGTTTCCCAGGTTTTGGGACAACGCTAGGTCCCTTCGCACCCGTCAGCCACTGGAATTCTCTACCCGGAAGGTTGAAGTGTGCCACGCAATTTGCTGTAATGACGGCGCAGTAGCCCCTTGTCATTAGCGCCGGCCAAGGTTTGATGTTCAAGCCTTGGGCCGACGGCTTGGTGCAACTGTGTTGATGATGAAAATGAAGGCCCGCGAGCGAATGTGGGCCGCCGGCGGACGCTGTCCGTCGGCGAGGTCGCTTGCCAGGCCCAATGCGTTGTTTGGGAACGTTAGCACGGCAGCAAGTGTTATCTGGGCTGCTGCGCGCAACCATCTCTCGGAAGCGACCGCCGTAAAGTCTGGCAGATTCAACCCTGCCGGGCGGCGAAGCTTTTTGGGGGCGGCGCGGGCGGCTGAACCTGGCGCGAGTGCTGCCGGCCAGTTCGTAGTGCGGCCGCGCGCGTCCAGCTTTTGCGAGGCAAGAGTGGTCGGCGCGCCGCCAAGGTGAACCAATGGATTTCGTCCGCCCGTCGGCCGCCGCGTCTCTTTCTCTCGGCCGCGCCCGCGCTGCGCGGGTGTTGATCGTAGGACCCTTGGGGCAAGGCGTGGGGCTGGCGACCGACGCGCTGGCACTGGCCGCTGCACAATCCGGGTCGCCGGCGGCTACGGTCGCGTGCATGCGGCCCGCGCTCGGGCAGCGGGCATGTGCGACCCTGGTGCGCTTGGGAGATGTTTCCGACGCGCGGCCGGATTCCGCCGATTTGTTACTGGCTTTCGGTGTCGCAGCCGCCATCGAAGCTCGGTCACTGCTGTCTCCCACCGGCACGGGCCTGGTGTTAACGCAACCGCGCCCGGCCGGTTGGCGCTCGCGGCTGGGGGCGGCCTGCGATGCGTCCTTGCTGGATGGGCGGATTCGCTGCTGGCCTGGTCCAATAGCCGCCGAAGCGCAGCTCGCTAGGGTCTGGACCCTGCTGGGCTGGCTGAGCGCCCGAATCGGGCTGTCGCAGAAGGTGTGGCGGCCAGTGCTGCACGCATCGGTGCCGCGGCGGCTGAGCGTGGCGGCTCAATTAGCGTTTGCCGCGGGGCGGGCGATCGATAGCGGCCCGCAGCGGTTCTAAAAGCTGCCGCGGCCTGCCGCGCGGTTTCTCGCTCGGCCGTGCCGAACGCCTCACTCGTCGGCCAGCGGCATTGCCATTTGACGCAATGCTGCCCGGGCTTGTCGATTCTGAGGATCGAGTTCGAGGACGGTCTTGAATTGCATGCGCGCTTCGACCAGGCGGCCTTGCTCGAGCAGCAGACGACCGAGCTTGTAGCGGGTGCGCGGGTCGTTGGGATTCAAGCGGACGGCGATCTGAAAGTGCTCAAGCGCTTCGGAGTGGCGCCCTAGTTCGGTTAGTGCCAAACCGAGGTTGAAATGCGACAGGAAGTTTTCCGGATCCAGTTCGACCGCGATGCGGTATTCTTCGGCCGCCTCGGCAACTCGCCGCAGCCGGCACAGCACAAAGCCGCGATTCAACCGGGCGTTGGCGTGGTGCGGGTCCAATTCCAGCGATCTGCTGCTGTGAGCATCAGCCTGCCCGTAATTGCCCACGGTTGCCAAGGCCAGGGCCAGATTGCTGTGGGCTTTGGCGTCGTCGGGATTGATTTTCAAAGCCAGCTCAAATTCGCGCTCGGCACTAACCAAGTCGCCCAGGTTGAACGAAACGGTTCCCAGGTTGTTGTGGGCATCGGACTCGACCGGGTTGGGATGCATTTCCAGCGCCAGGCGGAAGTGCTCGACAGCCTCCGGGTAGAGGCCCAACTCAGAGAACGCCACGCCCAAATTATTCTGAGACACGGGATTGTGGGGGCATTGGGCCACCGTATCGCGCCAAATGGTGAGCTCGTCTTGATAATCGGCTACCCGCGCTCGCGTCTGCCAAACACATAAGACGACCACGGCGACGGCGACCGCCGCCGGCAGCCCTGCAAGCCCAAGCCTGGCTGGGCCGTGAGGTCGGCGGCCCATCGCCCACGCCGCCAGCAACACCGCGCCGGCGACGGCCGGCACAATCAGCGCCAGCGACGCCA
>DATCFX010000319.1:0-10273 GCA_036509275.1 Pirellulales bacterium
ACTTCGGCTTGTGGCCGCGGCTGGACGCGCTGATGGCGGGCCTCTCCGGCGCGCGGTGGGTCGTGGGCGTCCGCCGCGCCGGGCAATATCGCCACGGGCTCTACGACGTGGCGGTGCCTTTCGACGAACAACGCCATGCCTACGACAATTATGCCGCCATCGTCGCCCCGCTGGGTGTCTCGCTGCGCCGGTTTCCCGTGCTCGAGCTCGGCGCTAATCGGAAAACTGCCGTGGGCGGCGATTCCAAAGGCGACGATCCGAAAGTCGTGGTCCACATGTTTCCGGGCGGACGCAACGCCGACTTGCGAACCTGGCCGGCCGGCAAGTGGGTGCAACTGCTCGACCGCCTGAACGCCGACGGCTTCCGCGTGTTGCTCACCGGTTCGAAGGCGAACCAGGAAACCGCCGCCGCCATTCGCCGCTCCGCCCAACAGCCGGAGTGGATCGAACTGGCGGCCGGTTGCTCGCTGGGCGAAACCGTTGGGCTCTTAGCGGCCAGTGATTGCGTCGTGACCGTCGATACCGGCGTGATGCATTTGGCGGCCGCTGCCGGTTGCCGGATTGTTTCGCTGCACGGCCCGATGTCGCCCAGCAATTATGGCCCGTTGAGCGACACGGCGATCAGCCTGGAGGCGGCCGGCTGCCGGAGCTGCGCCCGGCTGGGAGGCGAACGCTGCGAGTTGAGCAAGCGCTGCATCGACGACATTTCCCTGGACCGTGTCATGACCGCAGTGCATGAAGCGACGTTCCGCGCGGCGCCCATCGCGGGTGCAAGCCCGCGTGAGGGCCGGCAAGAGGCCACACAATGATTCGACGTTTAATGACTTCGACCAGCGACTGGTTTACCCGGCTACCCGATGGGGAGCTGCTCGACGATTCGATCGACGATTCGGCCGAGACGCCAATCGAGGAACCGGTTGGAACCGGCGAGCCGATTTCGCACGGCGATCTCCATCGCCGCGTGCGCCAGGGCGGCCTGTGGGTGCTCGCCGGCCGCACGTCGGGAATCGGGCTCACGGTGATCATGAATGTGGTCCTGGCCCGCTGGGTGCTCAGCCGGGACGACTTCGGCGCGTTCGTGCTGATCTCCAGCATGATTGGCCTGGCGTCGACGTTCGCCATGTTCGGGCTGAACGGCGCGATTGTGCCGCTGGTCTCGCGCAACCTGGCCTTGCTGAACGTGGCGGCGGTGCGCCGGGCGCTGCGCTTGACGATCATCGCCGTGCTGATTTCCGGCGGCACGGCCGCGCTCGTCACGCCCTGGGCATTGCGGTTCGTGACCTTCGATTTTCCGCTGACGGGCGCCCTGCCTTGGTTGATCGCCGGCTGCGCCTTGCTGTTGGCCTGGCAGCAGGTGGGGGCCGAAGCCTTGCGCGGGTTCCACGACCAGCGCTGGGCAAACGTGCTGTCCGGCGGACAAGTGGGCGGTCCCTTGACGCTGCTGTTGTTCGTCTCGCTGGTCGCAGCCAGCTTGCTCGTCGAGCGGCCGACGCTCACCGGCCTGGTGGCGATGCTGTTCGGATCGCTGTCGTGTACGGTGTTGTGGACGGGGGTCTGCATGGTTCGCGATCTGCCGCACCAGGCCATGCAGCAGCACGCCGCCAACGGTTCGTCGATGGTTCCCACGGCCAACGACCTGTTGCGGCTGTGTGTGCCGCTGTTGTTGATTCAACTGCTGGTGTTCGTCGCCGCCCAGGCTGACGTGTGGATTGCCGGCTACTACGTGCCGGCTGGCCAACTGGCCGTGTATGCGGCGGCGCGGCGCTTGATCCTGTTAACGGCAATTCCGCTGCAAATCGCGGCGGCAACGGTGGCGCCATCGATTGCCGAACTGCACGCCCACGGCCGGATCACCGAGTTGCAGACCATGCTGCGTTCGGCGGCGGGGGTCGCCTCGCTGCCAGCCATCGTGGCCCTGCTGGCCGTGACCGTTGCCGGCGGCCTGATTCTGCGCTTGGTGTTCGGTCCCGGCTACGAAGCGGGCTACTCCGTGGTCGTGATCCTGGGCATCGGGCAGTTGATCTTCAATTGGTGCGGCGTCTGCGGCACGGCCTTGATTATGACCGGACATCAGAACGTGGCGCTAGTGGCCACGGGAGCGACTTCCGCCATTCTGGTGATTGTCGGGCCGCCGCTGACCGCCCGCTTCGGCATTCAGGGTTTGGCTTTCGCCTCGGCCTTGGGGCTGAGCGTGCAGAATTTGACGATTTGGGTTCTGGCGCGGCGCTATCTCGGCATCTGGACGCACGCCAATTTCAGTTGGGGGCGGATCACCTGGAAGCCGTTGCGTCGCCGATCAGATCGGGCCGCGGCCGTCGCTTGCCAGCAGAACGAAAGCTCCCCCGCGCGCTGGTCTGAAGAATGTACCGAAGTTTGATCCTCACTGAGCTTCCTGTAACCGGCCACCGAGCGATGATGCGGCCTTGCTTGGCACCGTCGCCGGCTCGCCGGGGCGTCCGCCGCAGCATGTTGTGCAACTGAGAATTCCGTATGGCCGTCGATTTCGAGCAACGTACGTTTTCTTCCGCGCTGGACCGGCTCGTGCGCATCGCCGTCTTTGCGTGGCTGGTGCTGGACGTGTTCGACGGCGTAGTGCGCTACGGCGCCAGCCTGGGCGGCATGCCGTGGCTGGTTTATCTGCGCGACGGTGTGATGCTCATGGCGGCCTTGGCGTGCCTGGCCGTACACCCGCTGCGGCCGCGCGTACTCATCTATTGCATCGTTCTGTTGGCGGGCGCCGTCACCGGTCTGGCTTATCTCGAAACCCCTTTACAAGTCGCAGTCGGCCTGAAGGTGTTTTTGCCGTTCTTTGCGGGCCTGGCGATCGCCGGACTGCCCGGCCCGCTGTTCCCCCGGCCCCGTTGGTTGGTCGCCTTGCTGCTGGTCACGTTCCTGGGCGTGTACTTGCAGTCTTTCATCGACTATCCCTGGGTGGGCTACCAATACGACGTGGGTGACTTCTCCGTCGAGGGGAATCGCATGTGGTGGGCCACCGACGAGTTCGTGCGGCTCAGCGGCTTTTGCCGCGCATCGACGTCCGCCGCGCCGCTGTTTTTTCTGCTCGGACTCATGAATCTGCAGACCGAGCGTCGCCGGACCTTGGCCCTTGGCTGCTGGTTATTGGCGCTGGGGGGAATCGTGCTGACCACCTCCAAGGGTTTGTGTGTTGCCTGGCTCGGGATCTCGGCGCTGCTCGTTGTCCGGCGGCTGTTGCGGTTCGATCCAGGTCTTGCGAACCTAATCACGCGGGCCGGCGTTTGCCTCGTCGCCGGCATTGGGATCGTGCTGCCGCTTGCCCAGTTCCAACTAATGAACGGCCTGGAACGTGTCAGCCTGGGCTGGTTTACCTTCTATTCGATGGGCGACCGGCTCGAAGAATACTGGCCGGCCGCGCTGCAACTTGCGACCCAGGGCGGCAATGTCATTACCGGTCGCGGCGTTGGCGGCATCGGCGCGGCGATGATCAATTTCGAGCCCGAGATTTACAATGCCGCCGACAGCTTGTTTCTCTCGCTGTATGTGCAGTTCGGCATCATCGCTGTGGCATTTCTCTTCGTCCTTGCGCTGCAAGGATCGAAGCTCTTGGCCGATGCGCGCAATCCTGATCGGCAGGCGATGGGCCTGTTTTTGATCGGAATGCTCGTCTACGGCATGGTGGCGGCTGTGATGGAATGCAGCAGCGCCTCGCTAATCATGGGCTACGCTGCCGGCTTGGTAGCCACCGCCGCGCGTCCAATCCTGCTGCCGCCGATCGATCGCCACAAGCGGCCACCGGACGTGCGTCGCATTGTTCACTCCGTCGTCGAGCCCGAACCCGTCGTCTTGGCGGGCTGATCCAGATGACGCCACCAGCAAAGAAGCCCGCGATGGCCATGCAACCTCCAACTCGACCGCCTCGGAATCTCTTGCTCACTGCGGGCATGTCCGACTTCACCGGCGGCTGCAAAATGAGTTACCTGTTTGCCAAGGCTCTGATCGAGGCGGGCTATTGTGTGCATGCAGTCGTCGGCCCGCGACCGCCGCAGCCTTTGCCTTCGATGATCGAGCCGTTGCGGCTGGCCGGCGCGACCGTGGAAGAGCGTCCTGGGTTCAATCGCCTGCTCGACGCGCGCTTGATTGTCGACCTGGCGCGCTTGATCGGAGAGCGCCGGATCGACGGCGTGGTCACCTCGCAGGTCATGGATGCGAAAGTGGCCGCGTGGGCGGCCCGCGCTGCCGGCGTGCCTTGCATCCTGCATGCCCAGGCCATGGTCGGCTTTAAAGGCCGCGCCCTGGCGCGCCAGGGCAAATGGTGGGGCTACCGTGCCACGCTCGCAGCCACTCGGCCGACGGTCGTGTGCGTTTCGGAGCCTCTGCGGCGGCAATACAGCGAACAACTGCGCGTGGCCGACGAGCGGTTGCATGTCGTGGAAAATGGCGTCGATGTCTCGCGCTACGCCGCCGTCGCCACAGAAGCTCGACCGCGCATCCGCAACGAACTGGGTATCCGTGAAAACGATCTGGTTTTAGTAAACGTCGGCCGGCTGGAAGAGCTGAAGGGGCAGGACCGGCTGCTGGCCGCGCTGGCTGTCGCCCGGCTGCCGCAGGCGGTGCGCGTGGTGCTCGTCGGCGACGAAAGTGTCGACAATCAGGCGGCTTCCCATCGCTACATGGCCCAGTTGCATCGGCTGGTTGCCGAGCACGGACTGCAGTCGCAAGTCATCTTCACCGGCTGGCGCAATGACATTCCTGAACTGCTCCGCGCCGCTGACGGTTACGTGCTCTCGTCGCGGTGGGAGGGCTTTCCGCTGGTGCTGCTAGAAGCGATGGCGGCCAGCTTGCCCGTGGTCAGCATGGATTGTGTTCCGACGCCGCGCGGCTTCGAGCATCTGACGCATGGTTATCTCGTTTACGGGGGCGAGCCGGAAGCTCTGGCTAGAGGCCTCGAGTGGCTGGCAGGCCTCCCGGCCGCCGAGCGCCGGCAAATCGGCGCACGTGGCTTCGAGCTGGTCCACAGGGACTACGACGTTAGCGTGAGCGCACAAAAATTCGTCGGCATTGTCGATCGTACGCTGCGTGCGGGCCGGAGTCCGGCAGACCAGCCGGAGACGAGCGCCTCGCCGGCAGCTAGCGTGTCGGAGATGGAACCAGGCGACGACCGGGGCGCTGCCGGACCTGCCGGCGCGCACGTTATGCGCGTTCCTGTCGCTCGACCTTGAGTCCATCGCGGGGCACGGACGTCGAAGTATCCGAACGCCGTAGAACAATGCAATTGCACAACAGGTGATCTATGGGAATCGCCGGTAGCCTGCGAGGGTGCGCGAAACGCGTGTACCAGCGTCTGCATTTTTTCGGTCAGGCTGATTTGCTTCTGCGGCATCGATGGCAAGCCAAGCATGCCGAGGCGGACTACGAGGAGCGTCTGTTCCGACCGCTGCCCGATGCAAACTCCATTCGCTCGATACTGATCTTCAAACCGGACGAAATCGGTGATGCGGTGTACGCATTGCCGGCGATCGCCGAACTCCGCCGGGCATTGCCGCAAGCCCGCCTGTTGCTCGTATGCCAGTCGCTGGCGGCGCCGATCTATCGCGCCTCCGGTCTGCTGGACGAAATTGCGGCAGCAAAGGTACGCAATCCCGACGGGCCATTTTGCTTCATGTCCGTAAGCCGCACGCTCGACGCCTTGTCCTTGCGTCAGTTTGACCTGGGCATTTATCTTAAGCCCAGCCCGCGGTATTTCCGCCAATTTCTGCGCGTGCCGTGCCGGGATCGCGTCTACCCTAACGACGCGCGCTTCCCCGCGCTTTCCATTTATCGGCCGCGCGTCGAGCATTGGGGACCGGTCCGCGCCCACGCCGGCGTGCAACTCCTACAGATCGTCAGCGGCGTTACGGGGCGATCGTACGGCCACGATAGCGTCGTGTTTCCACGCATGGAATGGTCGCCGGAAGACCGTGCGCGCGCGGCAACCGTCTTTCCCGACGGCGCGCTGCCAGAGCGATTTGGCGTGATCCATCCATTCGTCAAGGATCAAACGCGGCGATATCCGATTGCCATGTGGATGCAATTGATCCGGCGATTACAACAAGAGTTTTCGTTTCCTTGGCTCGTCGTCGGAGGCCCCGGCGACCCCCAACTCGAATTGCCGGCCGGGGTGATTCAGGCCCAGGGCCGCTTGAGCTTGGGCAGCACAGGCTACTTACTATCGCGGGCGGCCGCGTTTGTCGGCCTGCTGAGCGGACCAGCGCATCTGGCGGCGGCCTGTGGAACTCCCAGCGTCACGTTGTTCAGCGGCGTCTCGCCCGTAGCGGAGTGGGCCCCCCTCGGACGATCCCTGATTCTGCGGTCTGACGTTCCGTGCGCACCATGCGAGAGCAAGACATGCCCTGTCTTTGACGTGGCGTGCATGCGCGAATTGACGCCCGAGCGGATTCTGCCGGAAATCATTGATTTCTTGCGGCGGGAAACATGCAACGACGCCGCAGCTCTCGCGGCCCGCAACCGCCTGGCGAGCGGCGAGCGAACGGTCGATTCAGCTCCGCCGGTTACCTCCGTTAACGCCGAGCTTTTCAGGATTAGCAACGTATGATTCAGTCCGCAACGATCCGTGACGTCCCATTGGGCGGACGCGACGACGCCGTGTTCGAGCCTTGGCTGGAATGCTTGGGCCGATTGGACGGCGCGCGCGTGGCCTGCGTGGGCGATATCATGTTGGATTGTTTTATCCGCGGCAGCGTGCAGCGGATCTCGCCCGAAGCCCCCATCCCGGTACTCAACGTGAGCACCGAAGAGTGGTGCGTCGGCGGGGTGGGAAACGTGGCCCGAAACATCTCGGCGCTCGGCGCCCAGTGCTGCTTGACGGCAGTGATCGGGGATGATGCCGCGGGCGGCCGATTGCAGCAAGAGTTGGCCGCGATCACCCGACTCGAAGCGTCGATGATCATCGAATCCGGCCGCCCCACGACCACCAAAACCCGGTGCGTTTGCGGCAGTCAGCAACTGTTGAGAATCGATCGGGAAGTACGGCAGCCGATTGCGCCGGCCAGCGCCGCACAGTGGCTGGAAACGGTGCGCAACCATTGCCGCCGCGCCCAGGTGGTCGTGATCTCGGACTATGACAAGGGAGCCCTGACCGGCGACACCCTTCGCGCGACGATCGACGCGGCTCGCCAGGCGGGGATTCCCGTCGTCGTCGATCCGAAGGGGCACGACTATGCCAAGTATCGCGGAGCAACTCTGATTACACCCAATCGGTCTGAACTCGCTCAAGCGACACAGATGCCAGTCGACACGCTGGCCGACGTGGAGCGGGCGGCCCGCGCATTGCAGACGACCCTGGACATCGAGGTTGTGTGCGCCACGCTCAGCGAGGAGGGCATGCTGCTGGTGAGGCGTTCGGGGCCGGCCGTCCATCATCCGGCCGAAGCGCACGAAGTGTACGACGTCTCCGGAGCCGGCGATACGGTCGTGGCCGTGCTGGCGGCCAGCCTGGCGGTCGGTGCGAGCCTGGAAATTGCCGCCGGCCTGGCGAATCTGGCCGCTGGCATTGTCGTCGGCAAGCGCGGCACGGCCACCGTCGATCGCTCCGAACTGCTCCGGCAGTTACGCTCGGCTGCATCTCATTCCGCCGGCAGCAAGGTTGTCGCCGCTGAGCATGCGATCCCACAAATTGCGGACTGGCGCGCGGAAGGCCGTTCCGTGGGCTTCACCAACGGTTGCTTCGATATCATCCATCCCGGGCATTGCGCTTTGCTCGAAAGCGCCGCGCGGCGCGTCGACAAACTGATCGTCGGGCTGAACAGCGACGCGTCGGTGCGGCGCTTGAAGGGACCCACACGGCCTGTGCAGGACGAGCTTTCGCGGGCCACGGTTTTGGCTTCGCTCGCCTATGTCGATCTCGTCGTGTTGTTCGACGACGACACGCCTCGAAAACTCATTGAAGTGTTTCGCCCCGACGCGCTTTTCAAAGGGGCTGACTACCACCTGGAAAACGTAGTCGGCGCTGATTTTGTCCAAAGCTACGGCGGCAGGGTGGAATTGCTTGAGCTCATTCCGAAACAAAGCACCAGCAAGTTGGTTGCGAGAATGTGCCAAGCGGCTGACTGAACCGAGGAATCAGGGGAAAGGCATGCACGCGACGAGCGCACCAATGATCAGCCTCGACCAGGGGGCCGACACGGATATCCTGGACGGAGCACAGCTGCTGCCGGCCGATCCCGAGAAACACTTGCGGCCCACGAACGAGCATCTCGCGTTTATCGATGCCCTGCGCGGTATCGCGGCGCTGATCGTTTGCGTGTTTCACTTTCACCTGAGCACCGAAGCGCTGTATCCGTCCGCCGGACTGAATCGCTGCATGCGAAATGTTTTCGAGCATATCGATCTCGGCAAGTTGGCCGTGGCGGTGTTTTTCATGGTCAGTGGGTATTTGATTCCGACGGCGCTGGACCGCGTCGGGGTGCTCGCCACCTTTTCCAGCCGCCGCTTCTTCCGCCTCTATCCCGCCTATTGGTTCTCGATCGTGTGCGCGCTGATCGTCTCTGCGTTTGGACTTCGGGAAGCGTTTCCCGCGGTGTCGACCATTGCGGCCAACTTTACCATGGCGCAAGGCTATCTCGGCCGGCCGGATATCATTGGGGTCTTTTGGACTCTCCAGATCGAGCTGACGTTCTATTTCCTGTGCGGGCTGCTGTTCGCGTTCGGGTGTTTCGGCGCTCGCCGCTGGATCATTTCACCGCTCGCCATGCTGGGAGCCCTGCTTTGCGGCGCTGCGCGTTTCGCGCTGGGTAAGCCGCTGCCGGTGGCCATGTTTCTGGCTCTGGCGCTGATGTTCGCCGCCGATGCACTGCGCCGGCGCGACGCGCGCTACAAGGCGTGCTTCGCCTGGATTGCGATCTTGATGATCCCGACGTGTTGGCTTGCCTATGCCGAACTGGCACCGCGCTACATCGCCACCTACTTTGTGGCCATGCTGCTGTTCATCGCCAGCGATCGATGGCGAGCGTCGCCGATCTTTCAGGCCTCGCCGTTGCGGTTTTTCGCCGACATTTCCTATAGCGTGTATCTATTGCAGGACCCGGTCGGCTTGACCGTGACGGAATATGCCGCACACCATGGCGCCAGTCAGCCCGTGGCGATGGGCGGTGGATTAGCGGCGACCATCGGGGTGTCTTTCCTGGTCTTCCACGCGCTCGAGCTGCCGTGCATTCGGATCGGCCGGAATTGGGATCGCCGCGTCCGTGCGAGAGAAACCGACCTCGCTGCACCGACTCAGGCGCTGTGAGTCGTGGGCCACGCGCCGGACTCGAACTCCTCCGCTAATGAGGTTAAGGATCGACCGAAAAATAACTTCTCCGCGGCCCCCCTTCCCTTGCGAGAGAGGGCCGGGTGAGGGGCCGGGAAATACGGGAGTTATTTTTCGGGCGATCCTAACGTTTCAAACCGCCCAGCGTTTGAACCGCTACAGTTTTCGCAGGACACATTGCGTATCCCACAGGCGAATGACTTCTTCCGGCTTGTCGACAAAGAATTCGTCGAATGCCTTCTTGACTCCCGGACATGAAATCGAGCTGTAGTCATGGGAAAGAAGGTAGCCGCCCGCGTTCAATCGCGGATAGAAAAAGTTGAGCCCAGCCAAGGTCGACTCGTAAATGTCGACATCCAAATGGACAAAACAGAACCGCGTATCCGCGGCCAGATCTTTGGTCGAATCCGGGAAGAAGCCTGGGTGCAGGATGACGTTGGGGAACCCGGCCAGATATTTCGTCACGGAATCCGCGCTGGTATCGCAGAAATCGCCGCGCTTGTGCAGGTCGATCGACGCGTTGACATCCGGCATTCCACCGAACGTGTCAAATAAGTGCAAAGTCCGGTGCTTCTTGTATGAACTGAGCAGCTTGGCGCTGCCGCCTCGGTAAACTCCCAACTCGGCAATGTCGCCGTCAGCTTTGAGCGCCTTCAAAATATACCAATACAGATTAAACGCCTCGCGAGTGGTCAGCAGCATCCGCGCCTCGCGAATGAGCGGCCAGTAGACGGACATAAACTGCTCGTCGTCGCAGACGGTGTTATTTTTGCAATTAAGCACCTGGTAAACGAAATTGGGCGCAATTGGATGCAACCGCTCAAGAATACTAATGATTCTCAATCCAGCCTCGCTTTCACGATCAAATGGAACCATCGGGCCTTGCGCAGTGAATCGTGGCCCATTGCCACTATAAATCGCGAAAGCGGCCCTGTCTAATCCTGGCGGCAACAGCCGTTAGAACAGATTGGCGGGCGACGCTGTTGA
>DATCFX010000320.1:0-1185 GCA_036509275.1 Pirellulales bacterium
CGCCGGCTTTCGACGCCGATTACAACCTGGCCGGATCGTGGGGCATGGCCTTTGGCCCCGCCGCCGGCGTGTACACAGTCGTGGATCAGGACGCCGTGATCAACGACGTCAATTCAAGCTTCAATACGCCGCGCGCGTTCAACTATCAAACCGACGCCGTGGCCACGATTTCTCAAGCGACGAACCAAGGGCAGGCGATCTGGCAGGCTGCCGGCTTCCCGAGCACGACCCAATTCAGCTATAGCCCGATGGCGGGCGCCATCGGCGCGTACACGGCGCCGGCCAGCGCGACGGGCGTGACGCTGGTGGCAATGGGCGTGGGTCCGCAGTGCAGCGCGGTCGGTTCGACGATGTCCAGCGCGCCGCAGCAGACCGGGCAGCAGGCGAACTACTACGGCCGCTACGTGGCCGTGTTCGCCGTCTATGGCGCCGGTTCCGCCTATCCCGGCAAAACAGCCGAGTTGAAGCTCGTGCTCGATTCGTTCCAGCAGACCGTCGGCAACAACATCCTGCTGTACAAGCAGGCCACCCCCATTGACCAGTAAGGACCCCGTAGCGGCGTGCAGAGCGATTGCACCGAGGGCGGGGCAGGCCGATCCGACGATCGGCCTGCCCCAGCTTACCGCGAGATTCGATCGATCGTTTCAGAAACCCCCGCAAAATTTTTCAGTCCCTTCACCAAGAGACAACACAATGTCTGCACTCAACGTCTGCCTGAAACTCCTTGCCGGCGCTGCACTGCTGGGCCTGGCAGCATTGAACGGCGCTCGCGCCGGCGAAGCCGGCGATCCATCCACTGCACTGCCGAAGATCGCGGAGTTGCCGGTCGGCATCGCCAGCTTCGGCGCGGCGATCGATGGCGACTGGCTCTATGTCTACGGCGGCCACACCGGCGAGACGCATTCTTATTCCACGGAGGAAGTCACCGACGCTTTTCGGCGCGTGAATTTGCGGCAGGGCGGCCCGTGGGAAGAACTGCCCAGCGGCCCCCCGCTGCAAGGCCTGATGCTGGTCGAGCACGACGGGCTGTTGTATCGTGTCGGTGGCATGACCGCCCGCAACGCACCCAACGCGGCCGATGATTTGCACTCGCTGGCCGACGTGGCCCGCTTCGATCCGCGCTCTCGCCAATGGACCGCGCTAGCGCCGCTGCCCGAGGGACGCTCGTCGCACGGGGCCGTGGTG
>DATCFX010000321.1:0-3802 GCA_036509275.1 Pirellulales bacterium
GCTTAGGCACGTGGCGCTGGCGCTGTACGAGTCGCCAGCGCGCGGCGGCGCGCGGGTCGTGGCCGTTTCGCCCTTGGCCGAGCAGCGCAAAGTGACGCCGGGCATGACGGTGGCCGAGGCCACGTCGGTGGCTTCTGGCCCGCGGCGCGGCGGGCGCACGGCCGCCTTGCGGCTGGAGCCTTGCGACCGGCAGGCCGATCGCGCGGCACTGGTGCAACTGGCGGCCGCGTGCGAAATGTTCAGTCCTATCGTCGGTCTGGAAGAAGTGGCGTGGCCCGAAAGCCTGCTGCTGGACGTGACCGGCCTGGGCCGGCTGTTTGGCGGCGAGGCGGTTTTACTCAAGCAGGTGGTCGAGCATTTTCATCGACAGCAATTGCCGGCCCGCGTGGCGCTGGCCGATACGATCGGTGCCGCGTGGGCCGTGGCCCATTACGCCTGGGCTGAGAAGGAAGCAGGCCCGATCGATGCCGCGCTGGGCGTGGGCTCATGGCTGGTGCCGCCCGGCGAAACACTGGCCGCGCTGGCCGCTCTGCCTATCGAGAGCTTGCGGCTGCCGGATTCGCTGCTGGCCTGGTTGTACGAGTTGGGATTGTTGACGCTGGCCCAGTTGGAGCCGCTGGCGCGCGCCGGCATTGCCGCCCGTTTCGGCCCGCAGCTTTTGCTGCGCTGGGACCAGGCGTTGGGGTGCGTGGCGGAAGTGATTCGCCCCTGCCGCGTCGACGCCCCCGAGCGGGCCGAGCGCTGGCTGGAGTCCCCCACCGGCAGCCGCGACGTGATTGCGAGAGTGCTCGCCGAGCAATTGGCGAAACTGGCCGCCGCCTTGCAGCAGCGGCGTCAGGGCATTGCGCGGCTGGCTTGCCGGCTGGAGAGCGAGTCGAAGCAGGCCGTATCGTTCGCGATTGCGCTGGTGCGGCCCACGCTCAACGAGCGCCACTTGCTCGACTTGCTGCATTTGAAGCTGGAGCGTCTGGCGCTGGCCGATGCGGTGGCCGGCATCAGCCTGGAGATCTTGAGCAGTGCCCCGCTGGCTTGCCATCAGCAAGAGTTGTTCGAAACCGGGGCGGCCGGCGGCGACGAGCAGGCGCTGGGCCAGTTGGTCGATCGCTTGACGAGCCGCCTGGGCGCAGCCGCCGTGGTGCAAGCCCGCGCGTGGCACGATGCCCAGCCGGAACACGCCTGGCGGCCGGCGCCGCTGCTCGGGTCGGCGCATCGCAAACCTCGGCCGGCATCCGGCCGCCGCGCGCCGCGCGAGTTGGCCAACCGCTCGCCCGTACTGCGTGCCGGGCAGCGTCCGTTGCGGCTGGAGCGCGAGCCGGTGCCGATCAGGCTGGTTTCGATCGTGCCCGACGGGCCGCCGATTTCGCTGTGGCTGGATGACCAGGAAGAGCGGATCGCGCACCGCTGGGGCCCCGAGCGGATCGAGACCGGCTGGTGGCGCGGCCGCTCGGCACGCCGCGATTACTACCGCGTCGAAACCGGCTCGGGCCGGAGGCTCTGGCTCTTTCGCCGCTTAACCGACGGACGGTGGTTTTTGCACGGAAAGTTTGATTGAAGTGCAGAGTGATGAGTGCAGAGCAAAAAGTGAAAAGCGGTGAACCGAAGGGCTGGTTGTTTTCATTCATCACTCTGCACTCATCACTCTGCACTTTTCACTTCCCCATCCATGCCCGAAATCCCACCATCCAAACGCCGCGGGCCGTTGCAGCC
This sequence comes from Pirellulales bacterium, assembly GCA_036509275.1. Lineage (GTDB taxonomy): Bacteria > Planctomycetota > Planctomycetia > Pirellulales > PNKZ01 > DATATB01. Next base: position 1,708 of record DATCFX010000321.1, read on the forward strand.
GTCCCCCATTCATCATTCATCATTCCTAATTCCGCATTACGCCGAGCTGCATTGCAAGACGAACTTTTCGTTCCTCGAAGGGGCTTCGCATCCCGATGAGCTGGTCGAGCAGGCGGCCGAGCTGGGCTATCGGGCCTTGGCCATTACCGATAGCCAGAGTCTGGCCGGCGTCGTGCGAGCGCATGCCGCCGCCAAGGCCGTGGGATTGAAGCTGCTGATCGGCGCCGAAATCGCGCCGCTCGATGCTCCACCGGTTGTGCTACTGGCCACCGATCGGGCCGCTTATGGTCGACTGGCGCGCTTGCTGAGCGTCGGCCGCCAGCGGGCCGAAAAAGGCGCGTGCCACCTGCAACTAGCCGACGTGGCCCAGCATGCCGCCGGACTGCTGGCCTGCGTGCTCTCCGAGCGGGCCGGCGAAGCTCGCGAGTTGCTCGCTTATCGCGAAATTTTTGCTGATCGGGCTTATGCCCTGGCCGAGTTGCACCATGGAGCCGACGACCGGCAGAGCCTGGAAACCATGCTGGCCCGCGCGCGGCAAGCCCGGCTGCCGGTGGCGGTGGCCGGCGACGTGTACTATCACGTGCCCCAGCGGCGCGCGCTCCACGACGTGCTGACGGCGATTCGCGCCGGCTGCACGGTGGCCGAGGCGGGTCAGCGGCTGTTTGTCAACGGCGAGCGTCATCTCCAGCCGCCGGCCGAAATGGCCGCGCGCTTTGTCGACGTGCCGGGGGCGTTGGCCCGCACCATCGAAATCGCCGACCGCTGCCGTTTTTCGCTCGACGAGCTGCGCTACGAGTATCCCGAGGAGCTGTGTCCGGCCGGCGTCGCGCCCGCGGAATATCTGGCCGGTCTGACCTGGCAGGGAGCGGCCGAGCGCTATCCCCGTGGCATTCCCGATCGAGTGCGCGAGCAATTGAAGCATGAGCTGGCGATCATCGACGAGTTGCATTACGAGGCGTACTTTCTCACCGTCTGGGACCTGGTGCGTTTTGCCCGCGGGCGTGGCATTCTTTGCCAGGGGCGTGGCTCGGCGGCCAACTCGGCCGTGTGCTACGTGCTGGGCGTCACGGCCGTGGATCCCGACCGCACGGATCTGTTGTTCGAGCGGTTCATCAGCCGCGAGCGCCACGAGGCGCCCGACATCGACCTGGACTTCGAGCACGAGCGGCGCGAAGAGGTGCTGCAATATCTGTACGACAAATACGGTCGCGAGCGGGCCGGCATGACGGCCGAAGTCATCAGCTACCGCCCACGCTCGGCGGTGCGGGATGTAGGCAAGGCGCTGGGCTTGTCGCTCGATCGGGTCGACGCGCTGTCCAAGTCGCTCGACAGCCATCGGCACGAAGGCGACTGGCCGGCCCGGCTGCGCGATGCGGGCCTCGATCCGCAAGCACCCGTCGTGCGGCAGATGCTGGCCCTGGTGAATCAACTGCTCGGCTTTCCGCGGCACCTGTCGCAGCACGTGGGCGGCATGGTCATGACCCAAGGGCCGCTGTGCGAGCTGGTGCCGATCGAAAATGCCTCAATGCCCGGCCGCACCGTCATCCAGTGGGACAAGGACGACCTGGACGAGTTGGGCATCTTGAAGGTCGACTGCCTGGCCTTGGGCATGCTCACGGCCATCCGCAAATGTTTGGCACTGGTCGAAACCCAGCATCATCGCCGGTTGACTCTGGCCACCGTGCCGCCGGACGACGCGGACGTTTACGAGATGGCCTGCCGGGCCGACACCATCGGCGTGTTCCAGATCGAAAGCCGGGCGCAGATGAGCATGCTGCCTCGGCTCAAGCCGCGCACGTTTTACGACCTGGTGATCGAGGTGTCGCTCGTGCGGCCCGGGCCGATCCAGGGAAACATGGTACACCCGTACTTGCGCCGCCGCTCGGGCACGGAGGCGGTCACGTATCCCAACGCGGCCGTTCGCCAGGTGCTGGAAAAAACGCTGGGCGTGCCGATTTTCCAAGAGCAGGCCATGCGACTGGCCGTGGTGGCCGCCGGCTTCACGCCCGGCGAAGCCGACCAACTGCGGCGGGCGATGGGCGCCTGGCGGCGGCCAGGGTTGATGGACGCGTTTCGCCAGAAGCTGACCGACGGC
>DATCFX010000322.1:0-1186 GCA_036509275.1 Pirellulales bacterium
GCGCGGCCTATAATACGCTGGTCTTGTTCCTCAGCGACAACGGCGCGCCGTTTCCGCGCTGCAAGACCACGCTGTACGATAGCGGCATCGGAACGCCGTTCATCATTCGCTGGCCGCGGCAGGTGCTGCCGGAGCGCACCAGCGTCAGCCTTGTGAGTTCGATCGATATCGCACCAACGGTGCTGGAGCTCGCCGGCGTGGCTCGATCACCAACGTTGCAAGGCGTGAGCCTGGTGCCGCTGCTGACCGATCCGGCGGCGAGGGTTCGCTCGTCGATCATGGCCGAGCACAACTGGCACGACTACTCGTCCTACGATCGCGCCGTGCGCACCGATCACTTCAAATACATCCGCAACGGCTACCTCGACCTGCCGCTCACGCCGCCAGCCGATGCCGTGGGCAGCCCCACGTTTCAGGCCATGCGCCGGCTGCTGGCCGAGGGCCGGCTCACGCCGGCCCAGCGCGTGTGCTTCCAGACACCGCGGCCGGCCGAAGAGCTTTACGACCTGCGGGTCGATCCGCAGGAGATGCACAACGTGGCCGCCGAGGCGGAATATGCCGGCGAACTAACTAAGCTCCGCAAGTTGCTCGACGAGTGGCGTCAGCAGACGCACGACCGCATGCCGCAGGTGCGCACGCCCGACGAGTTCGACCGGCAGACCGGCAAGCCGCTCGGTCCGCGGCATCAACGCGTCGCGTCGCCCGAGTTACGTGCCGAGCAAGGCGATTAACCGCCCGCTGCCAACCGCGTGGCCAAAGACGGCTCCAGCCACGTCCATTGGCCGCGGAACATTGTGGCCACGACCGGCTCGTCGCCAACCAACAGGGCTTCGTGCGGATCGGCCGACGAACCGGGTTGCACGCGGACACAGGCCAGGTTCGCATCCTTGCCCGCTTCGAGGCTGCCGGTCCGGTCGTCGAGTCCCAGTGCCGCTGCACCGTCAAGAGTCGCCATCCGCACCAGTTGTTGTGGCGCAATGCCGGCAAAGCGCCGGGCCGCAAACCGCAGTTCGGCCAGCAGGCTCAAGTCGGGATTCGAGGAACGCCCATCGGTCCCCAGCGCCACCCGCGCGCCGGCCTGCAAAAGTTTGGGTAGCGGGTGCGGCGGATGGCTAAAAAACGCATGCGTCCGGGGACAGTAGACCACCGCCATCCGCGCGCGGTGCTGTGCTAGCCATTCGATCTC
>DATCFX010000323.1:0-1678 GCA_036509275.1 Pirellulales bacterium
TGGGACGATCCGCTGGATAGCACGTCGGTCGATCGCCCGATCGAGCCCTACTCGCAAACGGTCCGGCAGCCGCTGGCCGGGCTGACCATCGGCCTGGTGCGTGAGCATTTTGCCGAAGGGCTCGAGGCCGAAGTCGAGCGCGCCGTGCGCGATGCGGTCAAGGTCTACGAATCTCTGGGGGCCAAAGTCAAACAGGTTTCGCTGGCGCACAGCAAGTACGGCGTGGCGGCCTATTACATCGTGGCCCCCAGCGAAGCTTCGAGCAACCTGGCCCGGTACGACGGCGTACATTACGGCCGCCGCACCGATGAGTCGGCGCTGCACGCCGACTTGGCGGCCGAGCGGGCGCGGCTCGAAGCCGCGCACGACAAGCGCGGGCTCGACAAGCTGGACAGTCCGCTCGTGGCCCTGTATCGCCGCAGCCGGGCCGAAGGTTTTGGCCCGGAAGTCAAGCGGCGGATCATGCTCGGCACGTACGCCTTGAGCGCGGGCTACTACGATGCCTACTATCTCAAGGCACTCAAGGTCCGGCGGCTGATCCGCCAGGATTTCGATTCGGCATTCGAGCAAGTCGATCTCGTGCTCGGCCCGGTCACCACCTCGCCGGCCTTCAAGATCGGCGAAAAGGCCAACGACCCGCTGGCCATGTACCTGGTCGACCTGTACACGGTCACGGCCAACCTGGCCGGCATCGGCGGCATCGCGCTGCCGTGCGGAATCAGTGCTTCCGGGCTGCCCATCGGCATGCAATTGCAGGGGCCGCCGTTTGCGGAAGACCGTCTGCTGCGCGCCGCCGCTATGTTTCAACGCGCGACCGACTGGCACCAGAGGAAGCCAATGATGAAGTAGGAATGATGAACGATGAATGGAGGAGCTGGCGCCGGCTTCTTCGTTCCCTAATTCATCATTCATCATTCATACTTCCGCATTCTTTTGCATTTCCCATGAGCGACGCCTACGAAATCATCATTGGTCTGGAAGTTCACGTGCAGCTCCTGACGGAGTCGAAGCTGTTCTGCGCTTGCAGCACGAAGTTCGGCGCGCCGCCCAATACGCAGACCTGTCCGATCTGCGTGGGCCTGCCCGGCACGCTGCCGGTGATGAACGCAAGGGCGTTCGAGCTGGCGCTGCGGACGGCCGTGGCCCTGAATTGCCAGATTGCCCCGTACACGAAGTGGGATCGCAAGCAGTATTACTATCCCGACCTGCCCAAGGGCTATCAGATCAGCCAGTACGATTTGCCTTTCAGCCATGACGGCTGGTTGGAGATCGGCGATCCCAAGGGCCGCGTCGAGCCGAAGCGGATCGGCATTATTCGCGCGCATCTCGAGGAAGACGCCGGCAAGAGCATGCACGACGAGCAGGCCGGCGAGGCCGATAGCCGCATCGACCTGAATCGCGCCGGCACGCCGCTGCTGGAGATTGTCTCGCAGCCCGACATGCGTTCGCCGGCCGAGGCCAAGGCCTATCTCACCGAGCTCAAGCTGCTGCTCACGTACCTGGGCGTGTCGGATTGCAACATGCAGGAGGGGAGCCTGCGCGTCGACGCCAACATCAACCTGCACGTTGCCAACCCGGACGGCAAGCCGATCGCCACGCCGATCGTCGAAGTCAAGAACATGAACAGCTTCCGGGCCGTGGAACGCGCGATGGCCTACGAGGCCGAGCAGCAATACGA
>DATCFX010000324.1:0-3546 GCA_036509275.1 Pirellulales bacterium
GCGCCGGCGGCCGCATCGCTCGGCGGCCGGCGCTTAGCCGCGGGCCTGGCCGCTGTCGTGATTTGTGGGCTCGCCGCGCGAACCGTGGTGCGCAACCTCGATTGGCACGACAACACGCGACTCTGGCGGAGCGCCGTGCAGGTTTGCCCCAATAGCTTCAAGGTCTACAAAGGGCTGGCCACCTCCTTGGCCCACGACCCTGCGCAACTCGACGAGTGCATTCGTCTGGCCCAGCATGCGGTCGAAGTCGTCGACCGAAACCCGTTGCCACTGGAGCATTCGCCCAATGGGTTGTTGTGCGACCTGGTGCGCTATGAAATGACCAAGGGCGACCGCCTGACGCGAACCGCAGGCGACGCCGGGGCGGCCGCCTGGTACGGCAAAGCCGAGCGGGTCCTCGAACGGGCGATACGAGCCGACCGGGCCGTCAACGCGGCGGCCCGACGCGGCTCACTGGCGCGCGGGATGTCGCCCGACGCATACCACGACGTCGGCCTGGCGGAAATCTACGGGCTCCAAGCGCGGCTTTGCCTGCGGTTCAAACGCTATTCAGACGCGATCGAGGCCTGCCGCTGGGACGTACACCTCAAGCCCGACAACGGGCCCACCTACCTGTTGTGGGCCGAAATTTCCGCGGCCAGCGGCGAATTGGACGAAGCGGCGATTCATCTGATCCAGGCGACGATGTTGACGCAGCAGCAGCCGCCGGCCTGGTCGTTGCTGGAGCGGATTTATTCCGTGCTGCAGCCGGGCGTTCATGCCGTGGTGCGCGGGCCACAGGGCGCCGTGTCGCTCAATGAAGACATCCCGCTCGTGCGACGGCACTTGAACCAGGCCTGCCGCGGCCTGGTTGAGATTCTGCTCGAGGCCCACTATCGGGACGAGGCGGCAAGCATGCGCGCCCTCGCCATCGAGCACTACAACTGTCCGCCGACGGAGTTTGCCGACCTGTTCGAACAATCGACCGAATCGCCTTGAGCGTGGAATCCGCTCCCGGTTCGGCCCTCACAGGCCGCACGCCGATCGGAACCGTTCGAACGCCGCCTGCCAGCGATCCGCGTCGCGCGGCTCGTACTGCTCGGTGGAAAAACTGCGGGCCACGATCTCGCGGGCCTGTGCAACCGAACCGGCTTTGCCGGCGGCCATCGCCTGCAAGAGGACGTTGCCGATGGCCGTCGCTTCGGTCGGCCCGGCCACGACCCGGCGGCCGCACGCGTCGGCCGTGGCCTGGCAGAGTTGATGATTCTGCGAGCCGCCGCCGACGATGTGAATCGTTTCCAGCCGCGAGCCGACGAGATCTTCCAACGCCGCGAGCACGACTCGGCTCTTGAGCGCCAGGCTCTCGATCGCCACGCGAATCACTTCGCCGGGCGTCTCCGGCACGTTCTGCGACGTGCGGCGACAATACTCGGCAATCGCCGCGGGCATGTCGGCCGGCGCGAGAAACGCCGCATCGTCGGGGTCGACAAACGAGCGTAGCGGCGGGGCCTCGAGCGCCAGCCGGTTCAGCGCGTCCCACGTATAATCGTGGCCGGCCTGCGACCATTTGCGGCGGCACTCCTGCACGAGCCACAGCCCGGTGATGTTCTTCAACAGCCGGGTCGTTCCGCCGACCCCGCGTTCGTTGGTGAAGTTGCGGCCCAGGCATTTTTCGTTGATCACCGGCCCGGGCAGTTCGACGCCCATCAGCGACCAGGTGCCGCAACTGATATAGCACCAATCGGGTCGCGGCAACGACTGGCTCAACGCGGGCACGGCCATCACGGCGCTGGCCGTGTCGTGCGTGGGAGGCAGGATCACGTCCACGTGCGTCAGGCCGGTCTCCGTGGCCACGGCCGGCCGCAGACGACCCAAGTTCGTGCCGGGCTCCGACAGCGGACCGAGCATTGCCTTCGGCAGGTCGAGCCGCTGGAGCAAGTCGCGAGCCCAGTCTTTGGTCTGGGGATTGTAGAACTGCGTGGTCGAGGCGTTCGTGGCCTCGTTGGTCTTTACGCCGGTCAGCAGCCAATGGAACAGGTCGGGCATCATCAGAAAGGTTTCGGCCAGATCCAGCAGCGGCGAGCCTTGCACGCGCATCGCCACGAGTTGGAACAGCGTGTTGATCGGCAGGAACTGCAAACCGGTCTGGGCAAAAATCTCGCTGCGGGGTACGCGCTCGAGCACTTGGGCCAGGATGCCGTCGCAGCGCCGATCGCGGTACGAATGCGGGTTGCCAAGCAGCGTGTCGCCGCGCGCGAGCAGGGCGAAATCGACTCCCCAAGCGTCGATGCCGCAACTCCGTACCTGCCCTCCGAATTTGCCGGCCGCCAGCCGCAGCCCACGACGAATTTCGTCCCACAACCGTAACACGTCCCAGTGCAAGCTATCGGCGATCGGAACGGCCGCGTTTTCGAAGCGGTGCAACTCCTCCAGTGTCAGCCGGTTACCGTCGAACAGGCCCGCCACGACCCGGCCGCTCGAGGCGCCCAAATCGACTGCCAGATAAACCTCGTCGCTCATCGGATCACGACCCCCCCGCAAAACAGACCAGTCTTTAGCCTTTTACCCACGGAGAAAAGAAATACGAAGCGATTTGAACAGAAGGCCGCGAAGGTCGCCAACAAGAAAAGCCGACTCATATTCAGATCAATTTAGAGCCAATACGACGTCTTTGCGCAACCACACCTCCCTACAGGGGGGCGTGTGGGTGCGATAACGGCCTTTACAGATCCCTTAAAACGGGGGGTATCTAACTTCCGGCCGGTTAAATCCGATAACCTCTACAGAAGCAACTCGACCGTTGCCGATATCAATTGTTGACTTTGATAAGCAACATTCGTATCTTTAGTTGCACTGTCCCTTGGAAATAGGGGGGACCCCCACGTGACCTCCGCCTTTCTTGCCGGCATGCCTGGCCCCAGTTTCAGCCACGTGCCGCTGGCCGAGCCGGCCGGCAGACCGCCATTGCCACCCATGCCCGATATTGCCATCGATTTAGACGAGTTGACACGGCAGAGCGATCTGCTGGAAGGCGCCCAGCCGACCGACATCATCCGCTGGGCCGTGGGGCGCTATTTTCCGCGGCTGACGATGGCTACGGCTTTCGGCCCCGAGGGCTGCGTGATCCTGCACCTGCTGGCCGAGATCGAGCCGCGGATGCACGTGTTCAACCTCGACACCGGCTACCAGTTCAAGGAGACGCTCGAGCTGCGCGACCGCATCGCCCGCCGCTATGGCATCGAGGTCGAACTGAAGCGGCCGGCCCAGACGGTGGCCGAGTACGAGGCCCAGCACGGCGGCCCGCTGTATAAGAAAAACCCCGACCAGTGCTGCCAGGATCGCAAGATTTCGGTGCTCGAGGCGGCCACGGTCGGCATGGTGGCCTGGATGACCGGCATCCGGCGGGATCAGAGCCCGGACCGGGCAAAGGCTCCGATCGTGGGCTGGGACAAGAAGTTCGGCCTGGTGAAGATCAATCCCCTGGCGAATTGGACCAAGCGGGACGTGTGGAAGCTGATCACGGATCACGACATCCCCTACAATCCACTGCACGACCAGGGCTACACG
>DATCFX010000325.1:0-1796 GCA_036509275.1 Pirellulales bacterium
GCCGTCGGTCAGATCGATAATGCCGACCCGATAGCCCTGCCGGGCCAGTTTTGCCAACGTGCCGCCACAGGCGATTTCGACATCGTCGGGATGCGCCCCCACGGCGATCACGTCAAGCGTTTGCGGTTGATCGACCATAGGTTCACGCCAGCGTCGCCATTAGGATCGAACGAAGAATAGCTTCGGTTTTTTGCAGCCCCTCACCCTGCCCTCTCCCGCAAGGGGCGAGCGGGTTGCGGAGAAGTTATTTTTCGTTCGATCCTTATCCACCCTTGACCACGGCCAGCAGGAACGTGGGGTTCAAAGCGTCGAACCGCACGCGTTCGAGCTGATAGGTGCCACGGGCCACATTGATCATCCAGACCTGCACGTCGCCCGCGCGCCGCTCGAGCGTGGCGTGCAGGTCGCTCAGGTTTTCGATTCCGCCCACATTGGCCACCAGCCGCCCGCGCGGCCGCAGGCGGTCGTAAGCCAAATCGGCCAGGCGGCCGATCTCGCGGCCGCTGCCGCCGACGAACACGCAGTCGGGATCGGGCAGGTTGGTCCAGGCATCGGGCGCCCGGCCCAGGATGGCCACCAGGTTGATCACGCCAAATTTATCCGCGTTGGACCGAATCAGGGCGTGGTCCTCGGGATCCATTTCGATGGCGTAGGTCGTGCCCTGGCTGGCGATCTGCGCCGCTTCGATGGCCACCGATCCGCTGCCGGCGCCGATGTCCCAGACCGTGCTGCGCACGCCCAAATCCATTTGCGCCAGCGCCATCGAACGCACTTCGGCTGGCGTCAGCAGCCCCTTCTTGGGCTTCGATTGCAAAAACGCCTCATCCGGATTGCCGAATAATCGGCGGCCGATCCGTTCGCTGGGCCGATCGGGCATGTCCGGCTTGCGCACCAGCACCATCACGTTCAGCGGAGCAAACGTTTCGTCCAACAATTCTGCCAGCTCGCCCTGCGTGACCCGCTCGTCCGGCGAGCCGAGGTTCTCGCACACGTAGACGGAAAAATAATCGATCTTGCGGGCCAGCAGCTCGCGGGCCACGGCGGACGGCGACGTTTGTTCGGTGGTGAACAGCCCCACCTTTTCGGCCGTGCGAATCTTCTCGACCACTTGGTCCAGCGGATGATTCGCCAGATTGGTCAGATACGCGTCTTCCCAGCTCTCTTTCACCCGGGCGAAGGCCAGTTGCATGCTGCTGACGTGTGGCATGACCTCGAAGCGGTCTTTGCCCAACTGCTCGCACAAGTACCGGGCCAGGCCATAAAATAGCGGGTCGCCCGAGACGAGCACCACCACCCGCTGACTGCCGGCCGCCGCGATGCGCTCGACCACGCGCTGGAGGTTGGCGCCGGCGATCATCCGCTCGCCGGCAAACGACGGGACCAGGGCCAGCGTGTGTTCGGCCCCCAGCAGCAGGTCGGCGCGCTTGATAAGTTCGCGCGCCGCGCTGGTCAGCCCCTCGAGGCCGTCGTCGCCGATGCCGATAATCTGAATTCGCTGGTTGTCGGCCAAACGCGGTTCGCTTTCGCATGGAAGGGGTACGGACGCTCGACTGGTGCAAATTGTAGAAGCCCTGCCCAAGGTGTTGCAACCGGCGGGGCACATAATCACCCGCGTCAAGGAATAGTCTTTGGTCGTATCGGAAGTCAAAAACCACAGAGGCACAGTGGAAAAGAGGAAGGAATTCACCACCAAGACACGAAGAGCACGAAGGTCAGGACGAGGGCTTTTTCTTTGTGACCTTCGTGCCTTTGTGGTTCCTCCTCGTCTCCGGTCTTCTTCTCTGTAGAGGCACAGT
>DATCFX010000326.1:0-5555 GCA_036509275.1 Pirellulales bacterium
GAGTTGGACACGTACATGAACGCCAATCGCGGCCGCATCGAGCTGGACGACCGCAACGAAGAGGTGCGCGGCCAGATCGATCGCGAGCAAAAGCACAAAGTCGAGGTGCAGGAAAAGCTGGCCTTGCTCGTCAACGATTACAACGGCCTCGTGGATCAAAAGCGCTACGAAGAGGCCGAGGTCGTGGCCAAGCGGGCCTTCGAGCTGGCGCCCAGGGAGCCGGTCGTCGTGCAGCTCAGGCAGCAGAGCCTGGTGCTCCGCCGCCTGCGCAACAACGCCGACGTCAAGCTGGCCAGCGAAGAGGGTGTTTGGACACAATTACACGAAGTCGAAAAATCGGCTAGCTACGGTCTCAAAGAAGGCCAGAACATCGCCTTCCCGGACGTCAAGGAGTGGGAAAAGCTCACGTTGAGCCGGGCCAAGCTCAAGGCGCTGGGCCGCTCGAAGCGGTCCGAGAAGGAAATGGAAATCGAGCACCGGCTGAAGACGCCGGTCTCCGTACGATTCAAGGACACGCCGCTGGCGCAGGTGCTGGAGAACCTGGCCAAGCTGGCCCAGATTAACTTGTTCCTGGATCAGCGCGGACTGAGCGAAGAAGGCGTGAGCACCGACACGCCGGTGACCATCGACCTGAGCGAAGAGATTTCGCTCAAGAGCGCGCTGGCCCTGGTGCTCGAGCCGCTGCACTTGAGTTACGTGATCAAAGACGAAGTGCTGAAGATCACTAGCGAACAGATGCGCGACGGCGAGGTCTACACGGTGACCTACAACGTGGCCGACCTGGTGATTCCGATTCCCAACTTTGTGCCTAGCGGCCGCATGGGCCTGGCCGGCGCCCTGGACGATGCGCACCACAGCCTGGGCGTTGGCGGCACGTCCGGAATCGGGCAGGCGCCATTGGCCGTAATGGCCAGCAGGGACGGCGCCAGCAATAATGCCATGATGGATCCGAGCGTGCTGGCCCAATTCAACGTGCCCAATCCGACCGGTGGCATGGGTGGCATGGGCGGTGGGATGGGCGGTGGCATGGGTGGCCCCATGACCGGCATGAGCCAACCGTTCGGCTTTGGCCCCGGTGGTCAAGGCGGCGGCGTGCAGCCGGACTTCGACAGCCTGATCGAGCTGATCACCGGCACGATTGCTCCCACCACCTGGAGCGAAGTCGGCGGTGCCGGCGCCATCAAGCAGTTCGCCACCAACCTGAGCCTGGTCATCAGCCAGACGCAGGAAGTCCACGAAGAAATTGCCGACCTGCTCGAGCAGCTTCGCCGCTTGCAAGACTTGCAGGTGACGATCGAAGTCCGCTTCATCAATCTGAGCGATATCTTCTACGAACAAATGGGCATCGACATGGACATTTCGCTGCCCAGCAATGCGATCCAGGCCGGTTCGTCGTTCGGCCAGGCGCAAAGCGTCGGCCAAGCCCTGCTGTCTCCCACGGGCAATGGTGTCAATAACGCCATCTACGACCCGACCAGCGGCAACATCACGGGCGTGCTCCGCAACTTCGGCACGCTGCCCAGCAAGGCTAGCCAGAGCAGCACGGTCGGCATCACCAACGCTTTCAGCGCCTCTAGTCCGCCGATTTTCTCGCAGGACCTGTCGATTCCCATCACCGACAACGGTTTCGGTCTCGTCAGCCCCTCGAACCAGTTGTTCAACTACGCGGGCGCCGGCATGGCGGGCGGTATGACCGCGGGCTTTGCCATCCTCAGCGATATCCAGGCCTATTTCTTCATCAACGCCGTGCAACAGGACACGCGCACCAATATCCTCCAAGCGCCCAAGGTCACGCTGTTCAACGGCCAGCAGGCCTTTGTGTCGGATACGGCCCAAAGCCCGTTCGTGATCAGCGTGATTCCCGTCGTGGGCGATTTTGCCGCGGCTCAGCAGCCGGTCATCGTCGTGCTGTCGGCGGGCACGTTTATGTCCGTGCAGGCGGTGGTTTCCAGCGACCGGCGTTTCGTGCGGTTGACCGTCGTGCCCTTCTTCAGTTCGATCGGCGCGGTCAACACGTTCACGTTCACCGGCTCGTCGTCGAGCACCACCACCAGCAGTTCCGATGGCCCCAGCGACACGACGACCGGTCGGAATGCCAGCGTGACGGCGCAAAACCAGGGCACCACGGTGCAGTTGCCGACGTTCGCCTTCACCACGGTCACGACGACCGTCAGCGTGCCCGACGGCGGCACCGTCCTGTTGGGCGGCATCAAGCGGCTCTCCGAACAGCGGATCGAGAACGGCGTGCCGATCCTGAACAAGATTCCGTACTTGAACCGCCTCTTCGATAACATTGGCACCGGCCGCAACACGTCGAGCCTGATGATGATGGTCACGCCGCGGATTATCATCCAGGAAGAGGAAGAAGCCGCCTTGGGCGTGCAGCCCGGCCAATGATGCAAAACGGTAAATGATGAAGTATGAATAATGAATAGGAGCGGGCGCTGGCGCCGGCTCCGTTATTCATCATTCCGCATTCATCCTTCATCATTCCCATGAAGCCCAAACACTGGATCACGTTGGGGGCCGTCCTGGCGGCCTTGGCAATCGGCATGGGGGCGTTCGGCGCGCATGCGCTGCGGTCACGCCTGATCCCTGGCGAGACGGCCACGGCCGAGTCGCTGCGGCTGCTGGAAGTCTTCGAGACGGCGGCCCGCTACCAAATGTATCATGCCTTGGCCCTGGTCCTGGTGGGACTCTTGGCCGAGCGCCGCAATTCGGCCACTCTGCGCGTGGCGGGCGGACTGTTTGCCGCCGGCATCCTGCTATTCAGCGGCTCACTCTATGCCTTGGTGCTCACCCGCATCAAGCTGCTGGGCGCCATTACGCCGCTGGGCGGCGTGGCCTTCATCCTCGGCTGGCTCGCGCTAGCCGTCGCGGCCCGGAAAAACAACGATGCATGATGAAGGCGGAATGCTGAATGCCGGGAGCGGGCATTCAGCATTCCTCCGCCATTCATCATTCCTCATTCATCATTCCTAATTCTCCCAATTCCTTCCCCAGCCGCTGCCTGGCGACGTGCAGCCGGCGCTTGATCGTGCCGACGGGCGAGTCGAAAGCGTTGGCCATTTCGACCAGCGACTGCCCCTGGACGTAGAACGCTTCGAGCGTCGCGCGGTCCAACGGACGCAGACGACCCAGCCCGGCACGCACCTGGCACGCCCGCTCCTCGGCCAGTGCCGTGGTCAACGGAGTTTGAAAGCTTGCCGAGCGCGCTTCGAGCGCCTCCGGCTCGCTGGCGAGCTCGTGGCCGCCGCGGGCCAACCGGTTAAGTGCCAGGCGGTGCGTAATCGAGCACAGCCAGCCGCCCAGCGCCGCCGGCTCGCGAAGCTGGCCAATCTTGCGCAGCAACTGGATGAACACCTCCTGCGCGATCTCCCGCGCGTCGCTATCATTGCCCAGGCGGCGCAGCGCGGTGACGTAGACCATCCGCTCGTAACGGCGGACGATCTCGCCCAAGGCGTCGCGATCGCCGGCCTGTCCCAACTCGACGAGCGTGGCCAGCGGAGTATAGGCGTCAACGATTTCGCAAGCAGCAAACGCAGACACGATTTCTCTCCCAACTGAAAGCAGGCAAAAAACGGCCCGGCGTCCATACCCGGCCAAACGAGCGCCGCAGGGCAAGCCGGAGAATCCGCAGCAGGTTTTGGGCGAAAGCCAAACGGGGAAATGGCTCAAGCCGGGGGCCTGAAGGGCGGACTCACTCGCGCTGGCCCGGTCGACGGGACTGGCTGATCGTGCGCGCCCTGGTGCAGCGCGCCTGACGACTAGCCGCCGGTTCCGACCGGGTGCGGCACGAGTGCTTTGCACTGGTGCCGGCACCACGCGAGCAGCATGCCTAGGCGCGTCTGATACGCCCAATGCATGCTGGCTGCCTGGGGCAGTCGCCGATTTCGCCGCGATCGACTCGCTAGCGTATCGGCGCGCAAATGCCCGTGACGCGCAAAACTCGCGGTGTCCCGTAGCGCGGCCCAAATCGCGATCGTGGCGGCGGCAATACGCACTTGGCTTACACCAAGAACGCTGCACTGACCTACACGTTGGATTTGGTTACGCATGACAAGACTCCTGCGCTAGTATTCCGCGCGTCTGGAGAGAAAAAAACCGCAGCGTCGGCTACGTGCCGATCGGCTGCCACTGTCGATAGCTTGACTGTCTCAAGCTTGACATTCCATTCTATTTCGGTCAACACCGAGCGTGCGCATGACCCGTTTGGCGGCCTACCGCCGGCGCTCGTGCCCGCCGGGGTCAAGCCCGGCGTGCATACCTTCAGACGCCCCGGTGTCGCAAAAGGTTCGCTTCCCAGCAAAAAAAATCCGAGCCGTCGACAATTCGAAACGTCCAGGCTTTGCGTACGCCGCCCGCCTGCTATCGCTAAACCAAGCCGCCACAATCAGTTAGTGTCTCGACGGCTGCGTATTTGACATGGCCCTCACCCAGCGCCAGACTGTACGCTTTGCGCGAAAAGGATCCGGCACATGGCTTTTCGTTTCAAAGAACTGCTGGCGCGGGATGAGTTGGTCCGCGTGTTCGCCTTGGGCCGGTTTTTGAGTCCGGTGACCGTGGACCTGTTCGCGCTGGCCGGCGGCTTTCATGGCTTCTGGCTCGACCAGGAACACGTCGGCCTCTCGTACGCTGAAGTCCAACTGGCGGCCGTGGCGGCCCGGGCTAACGGCTTCGACTGCTTTGTCCGCATGGCGCCGACGAATTATGCCGAAGTCACGCAGAACCTCGAGGCCGGGGCCGGCGGCGTGATGGCGGCGCAGATCGTCTCTGCCGCCCATGCCGAGGAGTTCGTAACCTGGGCCAAGTTCGGCCCGCGCGGCATGCGCGGCGTGAATACCTCGGGCCGCGACGCCTGGTACACGCACCGCAGTCAGGGCGAGTTTACGGCTGCCGCCAACCGCGACCATCTGGTCGCCATCCAGATCGAAACGCTGGGGGCCCTGGCCGACGCCGACGCCATCGCCGCCAACGATGCCGTCGATCTGCTGTTTGTCGGGCCGGCCGACCTGTCGCAGGCCTTGGGCGTGCAAAAGGACCACCCGCACGTCTGGGAGGCCTACGCCAAAGTCGCCGCCGCCTGTCGCGAACATGGCAAGCACTGGGGCACCGTGCCGGCCGATCCGGCCTTTGCCGAGCGCTGTGTCGAAATGGGCTGCCGCATGATCAGCGTTACCGGCGACGTGCTGGCCGTGCGGCTGGGCGTGGCCGCTGCCAAACAGGCCTATCAGTCCCTCTTTCCGACTGATTGAAGCCGCCGCTAGCGGACTTGGCCGACTGGCTTGAAATGCCCCCACGGACCGCAGTCCGTGGGCTTGGACGCTTACGTGTCCGTTGGCATTGACCGCCCCCGCGGCGATTTCTAGACTTGCCGGCCCTGCGAGATCGCCACGGGCGCGTAGCTCGTGCTGGCACCCTCGTCGGGCAATGCATCGAACAGGATTTTCCGAGCTGCCATTTCGGCGCCGGGACAAGGGATTGAAGGAGCAATTTGCATGCGAACGCTTATCTTGGCAGGACTGGTCGTGGCGGGTCTGGTGGCGGCCCGCGTG
>DATCFX010000327.1:0-1568 GCA_036509275.1 Pirellulales bacterium
CCCGCCGATTCTCAGCTACGACGGCTACGCGCTATACAACTGGAAGCGCTTCGATCCGGACGGCCCGATCGCGCTTGGCAACATCGACACGCTGCAAAACTTCGTCCACTTGTACGACGAGCACTGGTTCATCCTGGTACACGTGGAAATCGAGGCGATTGCGGCCGGCATTCTGGCGGCGATCGCCGAAACGGCCCAAGGGCTGGCCGACCGCGACGTGGCGCGGCTGAACCGGGCACTGGTGGCGATTGGCGATGCCGCGTGGCGGCAAGTGGCCGTGCTGCGGCGGATTCCCGAGCACATGGATCCGGCCGTGTATTACAAGGCGTTTCGGCCGTACATCCGGTTTTTCGAGCGCGTGGTGTACAGAGGGGTGGAAGCCGCGCCGCTCGATTTTCGCGGCGAGACGGGCGCTCAGAGCAGCATCATGCCCACGCTCGTGGCCTTTATGAAGATTCCGCACCGGCCGTCGCAGTTGACCAACCATTTGGCCGACATGCAAAACTTTATGCCGGCCGAACATCGCGCGCTGATCGCCGAAGTGGCGCAACTGCCGCCCGTCCGGCCGCTAGCCGACAAAGAGGCCTTTAATAACGTGCTCGAGGCGATGGCCACTTTCCGCGAAGTCCACTTCGGCTGGGCCAACGAATACATTCACAATCGCGTCACCGATCCGCGCGGCACTGGCGGCACGCCCTACATGCAATGGCTGGCCCAACTGATCGACGAAACCCGGGCGTACAAGATCACGTAGCCGGGTAGCGGAATTCGTGAGAATTCCGAAGCGCCGCCGCTAGCCGCGATCGGAAATCTCACGATTTCGGCTACGAACGGACGGAAATCTCACGATTTCGGCTACAAAGGGACGGAAATCTCACGATTTCCGCTACGAACGGACGGAAATCTCACGATTTCGGCTACGAACGGACGGAAATCTCACGATTTCCGCTACAAAGAAAGACTCACGCGTGGCTGATGACTTCGGACACGCGTGGCAGCGCGGCGGGGTCGATGGCTCGCGGGGCCAGCGCGGTGTCGGGCCAGGTGTCGTCTTTGTCGGGCAGCGTGGCCAGTTGCGAAACGTAATAGGCCTGCACGCCCTCGGTCAGGATCTGCTCGGCGCCGGTGAGAAACTTTTCGGCATCGAACCACGGCTCGCGGAAGTTGTCGAGCAATTCGTCGAGCGTCGCCTGCGAGTGGTGCTCT
This sequence comes from Pirellulales bacterium, assembly GCA_036509275.1. GTDB lineage: Bacteria > Planctomycetota > Planctomycetia > Pirellulales > PNKZ01 > DATATB01. Next base: position 1,207 of record DATCFX010000327.1, read on the forward strand.
TCTTCCGAGTCGTGATACATGAGGTAGCCCAGCGGAATTGACTTGGCGAGCGTGGCGTTGAGGCGCTTCATGCCCGCGATCCACGGCTTCCATAGGCTGTTGGCGGCCCAGTTTTCGATGCCGAACGAGGCGCCCAGCGCCGTGTTCTGGTCGGTGCTGGCGTAGCAGTTGAAGGTCGCGTTGACAAACGCCACCGTGCCGGGCAGTCCGATCCAGATCTTTGCCAGGTCCTCGAACTTGAGCCCCAATCCGGCCGCGGTGTTGCGCAGCCAGCTAAAATGCACGGTGTCCAGCTTCCAGCGGCCGGTCAATTCGCCCTCGAAGCCATGTTCGTAAGGAATGCCCTTTTCGTTCAGCAGCAC